>UREA01000030.1 GCA_900546715.1 uncultured Mycoplasmatota bacterium
GGTGCGAGAGTTCAAATCTCTCCTACTCCGCCATAAAAAAATCAAATCTCTTTATAGAGATTTTTTTTTATAATATTTTCATAAAAAAAGCCCGATATTTCGGACTTAAATTTCTAAATGGTGACCCGTACGGGATTTGAACCCATGAATGCATGCGTGAAAGGCATGTGTGTTCAACCACTTCACCAACGGGCCATAATGGTGGGCTTGGGGGGACTTGAACCTCCGACCTCACGCTTATCAGGCGTGCGCTCTAACCAGCTGAGCTACAAGCCCATTGGCAAACCTCTTTAATTTTATAATATTTAAAAGGTTTTTGCAATAGTTTTTTTAAACTTTTTTAAATTTATTGATCGATTAACAATCAATGTATTTAGATTATACAATAAATTTTTATTATTGTAAAGCAATTTTAAATAAAATTATCAGGATTGGTAATATTTATTTCTTTTTTACCATACCAATTACTTTTATCATCAATTGCAAAAGTATCAGCAATTCCAATATTAATTCTCTCTCCGCCCTTTACTTCGCCATCAGTAAAAACGCCATTTTCTAACTTACCACTACATTCAATATCTCTTAAAATATGGTAAGTGCCACTTTTTAATACTGAATGACTTAATATTAAAGTTTTAAAATCTCTTAAAGCCACAAAATTAAGTAAATAATCATTTGCATTATTAGTTAAAGAAAATGTTGTATTTTCACTAAAAGTATCATTAAAATTAAATAAAAATGTACTTTGTTTAGATAATTCATTAGGTATCTTCATTGTATTATTACCAAGAGCAATAACAAAACCACTATTAATCAATAATTCTTTTAAAACATTAAAAGCATCATTTTTAGCTGTAATATAAATTGTTCCACCATTAATAACTAAATTACCATTAGTATTAATCCCATTATTTTTATTAGCATAAACTAATAATTTACCACTTCCTTCAATAAATAAATCTCCAACCGATTTAATTGCTGCTATAGAATTTTTCCCATCACTTAAAATATTATTACTATCTTCCCTTAAATTAACAATCACTTTTTTAGACTTTCTATTATCAATTACCCCATTTTCCTGATTAGTAATCGTTACATTATTTAAATTTAATGTTACTTCATCATTTGTATCAATATAAATTGTTCCATTATTTAAAATACCACTTATATTATAAATTCCCCCTTTATTTAAATAAATATTATTATTACTTATTTTTACTGAATCATCAGTACTTGTAGAATTTAATCCTAAAGTTACATCAATAATATTAGGATTATTATCTATAACTTCTAAATCATTATTAAAAAATATTGGCATTAACAATAGTATTCCCCCAATAATTATTAATAATATGGCAATAATTATAATTAATACTTTCTTTTTATTCACAATATCACCTAATTTAATTATATAGAATAAACTCCTAGGATTAAAGATTTTAACCATTGGTTTACAAAAATTTTACTCTAAAGTATTGCAAATATTATTAGAAAATGATATAATTTCTTTGGCTTTATGAAATGTCTCCTTAGCTCAGTTGGTAGAGCAACTGACTCTTAATCAGTGGGTCTAGGGTTCGAATCCCTAAGGGGACACCAAAAAAATAGATTAAAAGTCTAGTAAACATAATAATTTACTAGACTTTTTTTAATGCTTTAATGCATTATAACTTATAATATTATTTAATCATAATTAGTAGCTTCTAAGTGTTCTAATGTATATCCGGTTGCTATATATTCGTTATAAATTTTATCCACATCACTAAATAATTGTTCTTCATAAGGAAATAGTACTTCCATTTTATTATGGCTAACTTTATCTGGTTCTATATAACATGATGTAGGTGTTTTATCCCAGTTATAATAACAATAATACCGAGGATTACTAAGATAATATATAGATATATTTTCTCCAAGGGTAAAATAAAGATGTATTGATATATTATTGTTATCAGACATAAATTTATATCCACCATTTATATCTGTATAATATCCATATTTTTCCACTATATTATAAAGGACTTCTCTTGCTTTTTGTCTTTCTTCTTGCGGTATATATTTTTTCCATATTGCATTTAATGTAATATCCTCTTGCAAAATTAAATACATTTGATCATTATAATGCCCACTTTCATATTCCCAATATTGAAATATATAACCTTCTTTTGTTGGAGTAGGTAAAGCCCCTACACTTTCCCATTCATTTACAACTTTTGGTTCTATTGAATTTCCACCATTTGTATTAAAATATACCTTAAAAGTTTTTTTAACATTTGTGGTATTATCATTACCATTATTAGGTTTAGCATTATTTATATTATTATTAGTTTCATCTTCAGTGTTATTTATATCATTATCTTCTATATCAGGCTTTTGTTCTTCTTCTATTATCACTGTAGTTTCTAATTTTTTAACATAAGCTTCAATGCCAACAATATAACCTCTAATACCGTTCGTTGTTTCAATTTCTAACCATTTATATTGGCTTTCTTTATCTTCACTTATAACAGTATATATTTCATTTTTATAAATATACCCTATTACTTTAGAATTAGGTTCTTTACTTTCCCTAACTTTTACACTATCAGCAACAACTTCTATTTGTATTTTATCTTTATTTCGCTCATTACTTTGTACTGAAACAATATCATCTTTTGTTATACTAAAAGTTATAATACCACCTATGATAGTAATTGTTACTATACAAGTAGTAATAATTATAATTTTCAAATGGCTTTCAATAAAACTCTTCATATTAATTTCTTAAATCCTTATCTAATGGATAAGTTAAATATTTAGTTTGTATTACTGAATTATCACTTAATATTGTGTAAGTTTGTCCTACATATTTAACATCGTTACTAAATCTTTTATATATTTCACTTTCTTTGAATTCTAATTCACATTCAATATCTTGATATTTTTTACACTCATCAGTTATTATTTCCTCTAAATAATAATATCCTTTATCACTAAATATTGTTGTTATTGTATTTTCCTCTAATTGAATATTTTTGCCACTATTAGTATATAAATAAGGTTCAAAAGTTATATACTTTATATTTCCATATTCTTCTAACGATTTATATAATTCTTCTTTTTCTAATTCAACATATTCGTCGGGAAAATTTCCTTTTACTTTGTATGTTTGTTTATATAAATTATTGTCATTTTTTAAAATCAAAACATTTATTTCTTTTAAATTTTCTTGTGTAGTATTAACTATATATTTTATATCTGTATTACTAATTAATTTTATCATCATGTCTTCCATATTTTCAGTGTAATTATATTCTTCTATTTCTAAGTCATCAGATATATAAAAATTATATAATTTGTTATCTTTGCTTAAAATATAATTATCAATTATATTTTGTATTTCAAAGTTAATATCTATATCATTTTTTTTACAATTTTGATTATTACTATATAATTTACCAAAAGATATATCGTATATTTCGTTATTTTTTGTTACAAAATAACCACTTTGAAAATACTTTATATTGTTATAATCTATATCACAAATAAACTTGTTTTCTTCAAAATACATATCTAAACAATTATTACTACCACTGCAATCTAAATATTCCCAACTATGTGTTTTTACATATTCCATTAAAGTTCTTGCATTTCTTCTTTCGTTATTCATCATGCTTTGTTTTATCTTTGTATATCCAAAAACTGCCCCAATTAATACAACTATAACAATAACTATAATTCCTATTATTTTAAATATTTTTTTCATATTACACCTTTTACAAACTTTCTTTATTAATTATTTATCTTTCTAAATCTTTAAAATCTAATACTTCATCATCACTAGGTCTTTTATTAAATTCTATTTTTTGAACCTTTGATGAGCTTTTTCCTTCTTTATCAGTTACCGTATATTTTATCCAATATTGATCTATCATATTACCATTAATATCTACACCAGTTTCATGATAAACTTGATGCGTTACTTTTGCGCCTGGTCTATCATCCCACACTTCTAAATGATCATAATTAATATCATCAATAGAATCTACATAATAAATTTTATCGAAAAATTTAAGAGTTGGTGTTGCTATATCGCGAGGATTATTAACATCTTTTAGATAATTATATTTAGTAGACGAAAATATAAATGCGGGAGTTCCTTCATAATCTATTTCATACCAAAAAGTATTCCCTGCAACATCGACATCTTTAACAGCATAAATATCGCCTTTTTTAGCTTCTCCTAAAATTTTAGCATCTCCGCTACCCTTAGTTCGAATATTAACAGAATCCGCTAAAACTTCAACATACCAACCTTCCTTAATCTCTGCAATTCTTGCTTCTTCTTTTGCATCTTTAAAATAAAAATAACCTCCTAGACCACCTGCAATAACTAACAAAATAATAATTATTATTAAAAACTTCTTCATATTTACTCCTCAATATAATTCTATCACAATAAAGCCCTTTTTACTACCACTAAGAAGGAATTCTTCTAAATATATCACTATAATCATTTACAGGTATTTCTAAAGATAACTTTAAATCACTAATTATTTTGATAATTGTTCTATCATCACTCGAATAAGCGATAATCTTTCTATTTTCAGCAGAAATCGGTCCATAAACATCAATATACCACATCAAAAACGCATCCCAAGTATCTTCCATATAAATTAAATCCTCTTCTGTAAATCGTGTAAAATCACTTTTTACCATATAATAACGACCATTACTATAATATATTGCCATATTATATTTTACCACTACCAAATTCCAATCATTTAGAGCTACTTCTACTTCATCTAATTCATAACAGCCATGAATTAAAGATTTTTCAACATTTTTATATTTCGTATCATCAACAAATAAAATCATTTCTAACTCAAAAGTATTAGTCTCATCAAGTTTAGGATTATCATAATCTTTAACTAATAAATCATCTAACACTACTTGATAATCTAATACATCATCAGGAATTTCTCCTCGCAAAAACATAGTTTGTAAATCCGCAAAAAGATATTCTTTTTTTATTAATACTTGATAATCTATAACAATTTTACGCATAAGCACATCTCCAATTAAATATAGTCTATCATATTTTTTTAGTTTGTGATAGACTATTTATAGGTGGATCATGAAAAAAGTTATAATATTTACTCACAAAAACGATATTGATGGAATAAATGCTTTAATTTTAGCTAAATTAGCTTTTAGCAATTTAGATTATGAATTATGTCCTGGTTTTAAGGAACTTGATACTATCTTTAATAATTATTTAAACAGTAATTTATTTTCTAAATATGATCAAATTTATATTACTGATTTAGCACTGCAAGATCCAACACTAAAAAAAGTAGCTAATTCTTTATTAAGAGATAAGATTTTAATATTTGATCATCATCAAACATCAATTAATAATAATTTAAATCGATATGAATTTACCCATATAATAGAAGAAGATGAACATGGTAAAAAATGTGCTACTCAAATTTTTTATCAATATCTCATAACTAATAATTTTCTAAAAGAAACTAAAGCTTTAGATGAATTTGTAAGTCTAACTAGATTAGAAGATACTTGGGATTGGAAGAAAGATAAAATAAATGGTGAAAAAGCCCATGATTTAGCTATTCTTTTTAGCATTTTACAAATACCTACTTATGTTACTACTATGCTTGATAAATTAAGAAATAACCCTAAAGAATTTAAATATACTGATGAAGAATTAAAAAAAGTATCTGCTAAAAAGGAAGAATATCTTCACACTCTAAAAAAATATTATGATTCTATTATTTATTTAAATGATGAATTTAATAATAAATTTGGTATTCTTACTGCGGATTATGAATATCGTAATGAAATTGCTGAATATATTAGGGGCATAGGTAATCCTGAAAATATTAAATATATCGTAATTGTTGCTATGAGTGATTACTACTTACAAAAATCATATCGCAGTATTACTAATAACTTTGATGTTTCTAAAATTGCGGAATTGCATGGGGGTGGAGGTCACAAAAATGCTGCATCAGTAAAAATAACTAAAGAGCAAAAAAATAAAGCTAAAACATTAGATAAAGAAGAAAGTTTAAAATATCTTGCTAAATGTAAATATTTAATATAAAATATTATCAGGTGATTTAAATGGAAAAAAACAAATATCAAAGAGCTAGTAAAAATACTAAAAAAGAAATAAAGACAGCCTTTTTTCAAAGTGATTATGGCAAAAGTTTAAAAGTCCGTCTTACTCGTTTATTAATATATAGTATTTTGCTAACTCTATGTGCTATATACTTTTTTATCGATGCCTTTATCGGAAATTTTAGCATTTCTCAAATTATAGTTGCAATATTTTGCTTAATATTTGCGGGTTTATTTATTTGGGGTAGATGTTATGTTATTGTTAAAAGTTGTAATAACTATATGATTAATAATCCAAAAAATACAAAAAAGAAAAAATAAATGCATATGATTAAATATGAATATATTTAATCGATTACAAAGACTTAATAGTGAAAATAAAATTTGGATAATATATTTTTTTATCGCTGCTTTTGCTCTGCTTGCTAATCATTATGAAAAAGACTTTTTATTAAAAAGAAATATTAATGATTACCAAAAAGAAAAGACAATTCACATTGTCATTTTTTTAGTAGCTTTTTTCATTTATTTATATTTTGTTTTAGTTATTACTAAAGATTTAACTAATATGGAAAAAAACTTTAATGATAATAAATATCGCAATACATTCTTGCAACTTATTGCAGCCCTCCTATTTTTAATTGGTGGAGCTATTTATTTAGTTCAGGAAGTATCTACTAATGATTTAGAAGAAATTGGCTTTATTTAAGAAAAATAACGATAACTCTTATGCAATTCTAAAGTTTGTCCATTAATATTAGCCAAATCTGAAACAGTAACTAATTGATATCCCTCTACATATAATAAAGGAAGTAATTTTTCTATTGTATCAACACTAGTTTTATGAATATCATGAAAAAGTATTATAGCCCCTTCAAAAACATTATCCATTACATAATTTGTTAAATACTGAGCATCTTTATGTCTCCAATCTTCTGTATCAACATTCCATAAAATAAAAGTAGTATCTAAAGATTTCTTAATATCACTATTAATTGACCCATACGGTGGTCTTGTTAAAGTAAAACCTTCACCTATTATACTTTTTAATATTTCATTTGATTCATTAAATTCACTTTGAATTTCACTTATTTCTTGTCGCAAGAAATTTTTATGAGCATATGAATGATATCCTATTTCATTACCATTTTGATATAACTTTAAAACTACATCTTTATAATAATTTATGTTTTTACCTAACATAAAGAATGTTGAATGAGCCAAATTATCCTCAAGTATTCCTGATAATCTATCCGTATAAGCTCCAGGCCCATCATCAAAAGTAATAGCTATTTGTTTTTTAGCGGGATTAATAACACTTCCATCTTCATTAGAATACTCACTATCTAAATCAACTGTAATATCCAAATAATCTTTAATTTCATTATAATTAACTGTTAAATATAAATCTTCCTTTACAACTGGAGTTATTTCATAATCATAATAATATATTATAAGTTCATTATCTTTCATAAAATATACATTAGTTTTATCATTTTTATTTAAAACATCTGCAATAAATTTAGGATATTTTAAGTATAAAAGCTCAGTTATTTTTTCTTCAAAATCATCCTTTTTATCATCCTTTATTAATGTATCAATTGTAACTTCTTTGCCGGTTTCATAATCAAATAAAATGCTTTCATACCTATTATTATTAGTTGTTAAAATACTTGTTACATTCTTTTTTATATCTATTACATCAACTAAAGAACCTTCCTCTATATTATCTATATATGTAGCTATTTTATCACTTCTAACAATATCTTTTTCTTGAGCTTTAACAACAGTTGTTATACTACTATTTTTATCAGACATAACTTGCATATAATTAGAACTAATTGCAGTCATAGTTAAAGCAAGACCAAATATAATTGTCCAAAAAACATTAATAAATAATTTATTTTTCCTTAGCTTAAACTTCATTTAAAATACTTCCTTTATATATTTTTAATATCTTTTCTTTTAAACACAATAAATGTTACTACTAACATAATAATTAAATAAACTAAACAAACAATTATAGCATGAAGTAGACTATTACCAAAAATTGATGTTCCCCCGAATAAATAAACAGTAAAATCCCAATTAGTTGTTACAAAATAATTTAGTATATCTATATCATACGCAAGAGCAAAACCATTAATTAATTCCGCAGCAATTATTCCACAGAATGGTATAACAATTGAAAATGCTGTTGAATTAACAATTACACTACAAGCAAAAGCCAAAGTTGTAAGTAATATAATTTGTGGTAAATTAGTTATGATTTGTAATCCTAAATAACCAAATACATTAACTATTTCTAAATCCGATGCACTTATATTATAAACTACTACTGGAACGCTTAAACTACCCAATCCAAGAAGAATACCTCCAACAAGTAACTCACTAACTATTAATACTCCGATAATTAACAGTATCATAATTAATAAACTAATATATTTAGCAAGTAATATCTTACTTCTTTTTTGTGGTATAATAAGCAAACTCTTAATAGTTCCCTTACTAAATTCATCACTAACCATACCCCCAGCAATCATTATACCAAAAACTAATATCAAGAATGAATATTCATTAAAGAAATTAATAAATACACTTCTTAAAGTTTCGCCATTATTAGTATCAACTTCTTCATCTAAGATATACCAGTTTTCATAATAACTTTTAACAGAATCTTCAAAATCTGAATCATTACTATATTTATATTCTGCCATACCATATAATGCATTATTTATTGCATCAATAGCTATATTTAAATAATCTTTACCATATTCTACATTCTTATCTAACCGATACTGATTTAATTTAACCTGTTCTTCTAATATAAATAACTCTTTTTCATAATTCGCTCTCTCTGTATTATTTAAACTCGGATCATCTAAACTATTTTTAATCTGTTCAATATTATTATTAGCAGCATTTATATCTTCATTTACAAAATATTGCCAATTACTATTTTCAATATTTGTTCTTAATTGAGTTAATTCATCAAGTAAATTAGTTGTATCTAATCCTTCATCTTGAGCTCTATAATAATCTTGTAATTTATACCAATACTCATCCATATACTTTTGATATTCCCAAGAATTACTATCAAACTTACTAGCAAGTTCATAAGTATCAATATATGCTTTATAATAAATATATAATTCTTTATCCCCAATACCATTATTCTCATAATCATTTACATAATTATTCGCCATATCATAATCTTCATAATATGTAGTACTAAAGACAAGTAAATCATCCGAAAAACGATATATTACATTAGTAAGTATGACAAATAACAAGGCAATAACTAAAAATATTTTAGTACTTCTTTTATGTAATATTTTATATAATTCATTTTTTACTAAATTCATGATTTTATCCCCCTAGTTTTCTTTAAGAATGCTTCTTCCAAAGTTAATTCTTCATTTTTCACTTCATATATATCAATACCTTTTTTAACTAACTTTTTAATTACATCAGCAACAACTTCCCTACTAGCACGCATTTTAAATGAACTCTTAGTTACAGCAAATACATCCTTAATATCTAACGCCGAAGTATCACTTACTTTAAATACAACTATATTTTCATTATTCTTTAAAGTATTTACTTCACTAGTCTCAATTATAACCCCACTATCAATAATACATACTTTATTACAAAAACTTTCTAATTCTGCAAGATTATGACTAGAAATAAGTATTCCCATACCATCACTAGCAAGACGCTTTAAAAGCACTCGTAAATCTTTTATACCTTCCGGATCTAATCCATTGGTTGGTTCATCTAATATTAAAATATTTGGTTTGTTAAGTAAGGCTCTAGCAATCCCTAGTCTCTGGCGCATTCCCAAACTATACTTACTTACCAAATCATTAATCCTTGATTCTAACCCCACATATTTAACTACTTCATTTATATCATCATCACTAATATTATCATAATAATTGGCAATCAATCTAAGATTTTGCCAACCAGTTAAATACATATAGGAATCAGGATTTTCTACAATTGCTCCAACTTTACTTATAGCTTCCTCAAAATCTTTCGTAATATCTTTACCATTAATCAACACTTCCCCAGAATCTATTCTTTGTAATCCTAGTATCAACTTAATAGTAGTTGTTTTACCACTACCATTAGGTCCAATAAAAGCTAGTATATCCCCTTCATTTATGGAAAAAGAAACATTTTTAAGTATTTGTCTTTTCCCAAAACTTTTACATAAATTCTTACATTCTAATATATTTTTCATTGCATTCCTTTCTATAACGTCATCTATTAAAAGTTTTTCTATAAACTTCTTTTATTCTCTCATTAGATACATGTGTATAAATTCCTGTTGTATTTAAACTTGAATGTCCCAGTAACTCTTGTACTGTTTTTATATCAGCCCCATTATTAAGTAAGTGTGTAGCAAAAGTATGCCTTAATGTATGAGGTGTTACATGAGTTTTTAATGCTAAATTTTTAACAAGATCTTTAATTATATACTCAACATCATGAACACTTAATTTTTCTTTCGCTTCATTAGTAAATAAATACACACAATCAATTAATGGTAAATATCTATCTAAATAATCTCTTGCATATTCACCGAAATAAACAATACGTTCCTTACTACCTTTACCCATAATTCTAATTGAATTATTACTCTTATCAATATCATTAACTTTAATATTAGTAATTTCACTAACCCGACATCCAGTTGCATAAAACATTTCTACCATTAATCTATTTCGAAGTCCTATAAAAGTACTAATATCAATATTATCTAAAATACGAGCTAGTTCCTCATAACTTAAATAATTAGGTAATTTCTTTTCTATTTTAGGATTTCTAATACTATTAAATAAATTAGTATCAACTAAGCCTTTATTTAACAAATAATTATAAAAAGTTCTTAATGCACTAATTCTTCTAGCAATAGTACTATTTTTTAAATTCAAATCATCTAAATATTTTAAATAATTTCTAATTGCTATATTATCTATTTTTTTATAATTTATATTTTGCTTTTTTAAATATTCTAAATAGTTATTTATATCTTCTTCATAACTAATAACTGTATTATCTGAATAATTTAATTCTTTACTCAAATATTCTATAAATTTACCTACTTCTTCCATTAAATATCCTATTCAACTCATTTAAATTATTTCTTAGCATCCTTTGTCTTTCCCGAAGTTCAGTTCCCTTACGCATTAACTTTAAAATACTTTCTTCCATTTCTTTAACTTCTACAGCGTTCATTTTATTTTTAGCCATTTCCATTTTACAATGAACAATATAATTTTTTATATTTTCTATAGTTCTTTCAATATCCTTAATTTCTCCATATTTTTCATAATATCGAAATATCTCTTCATCTAAGAAAGTCTTCGGTGCCATCTGTGCAATCTCTTCATCTGTAAGATACAATGTATCTTCATATCTCTTCTTGTACTCTCTATTTAAATCATTCTGTAATTCATCCATAATTACCCCCACAAAATTATCTATTCATACCAAATTTATCATTATATAGTTGTTCTAAATTTTTAAGTTCTTCTCCTTTATAATAAATATTACGTCTATTATTAGCTATATCACTAGGCAATTCTGATTTTACCATCGCTGGTAATTTAGGATCTTGTAAAAATTCTTCAAAATCATTATTTTCTTGTTCAAGCATTACAATTTCCCTTTGTAATGCTTTCATTTCTTGCAATAATTGATATCTCTCAAATTCATTTAAATCAACATTATCAAACTCAGACATTATTATAAACACTCTCCATTTCTAAAGTAGCATTAACCCCTGTTCCGGCATTAATATCTTGCGAAGTATCTAAATTGACAAATATTAATTCTAATTTCCATTCTTGTCTAATATAACTATTAGTAGTTATTTCAAAATTTCTTGCTATATAATATTCACCAACTGAAGTAGTTATATCAAAACCACTATAACCATTACTAGTTACATAATTAAGACCTGGTATTTCTGTTATTTCCTTACCATCAGGACCAATTACTTTAAATAATAATTCTGCTTTTTTATCATTTGTTGAATATGAAAAACCATTACTATCAATATTTAACTTAATATTATAATAATACGTTTTTGGTGCACCATCACTATTTTCTATTTGCAATGTAGCAGATGCCACCGACGAATCACTCAAATCTCCCATACCTTCCGAGAAATTATCATCACTAGCATAAATATAAAGTGGTTCCCCAGTATTAAATACTAACCAATCCATAATTGTAGCTGTAGTACTTTTTATTTCTGGTGAAACATTAGAAACCTCCACATAAGTAAAATATGCAAGTGTTGCACTAGAAACAATTGAAAATAATGCTACGACATAAATTCCTAATAATAATCTTTTTGTTTTTTTATTCATATATCCACCGCCATTATTACTACAATTTAAGAATAACAAAAAAGCCTAAAAAAATCAACTATTTAGACTTATTTTTAATCATATTTACAATCCAGATATACACTGGCACTAATAAATTTAAAACTAACGTCATTACACATAAGCCATCTAAATCCCTTTTTATTAACCAATAAATTAATGCAATTACTATTAATATTAATACCCCAAAATAATTAATTAATTCATTTTTAATTTTAAATTTATTATCTTTATAATTATCTGATATATCATATAATACATAAACAATATTAGTAATCATAATTATTACATATAAATACGGAAGTACTCTAACATCAGATAGATTACTATAAAATATATAAACCAGTAAAAAGAATACACTATCTATTCTTATCAAATGAAAAGGTTCATTAATAATCATTTTAACATTATATTCTTCTCTAAATTTATTCTTTCTTTTAATCTCCCTATTCATAAATAATATTAAATATATTATCCACAAAAATATTCCAACATATTCTACTGCCTCATACATGATTATCTCTCCCAAATAAACATCCACAATAATTCTGACGATATAAATTATATTTTTTACTCAATTCTATACTTTTTTTATATCCATCATTTTTCTTAAAATCACTATATAAATATTTTACACCAAAATTTTTTTCTAGCATAGCCCCAATTTCATTAATTATATAACTATTTTTATAAGGACTAACTGTTAAAGTTGTTCCAAAATACTCATAATCTAATTCCTTAGCTTTTAATGCCGTTTTCTCTAACCTTAACTTAAAACACACACTACACCTAGCCCCACCTTCTTTTTCCTCTTCTAATCCTTTAGTTACACTCCTAAATTCTTCATTAGCATAATCACTTTCTAAAAACTTAACAAATTCACTATTTAATTCTTTTATTAATCTAATTTGTTCACTTTTTCTTTTTTCATATTCTTCTCTTGGCTCAATATTAGGATTATAATAAAACACTGTTATATCAAAATATTCTTTTAACATTGTAATAACTGTTGTTGAACAAGGTCCACAGCAACTATGTAAAAGTAGTTTTGGTCTATAATCTAAAGTATTAATTAAATCTAATAATTTATTCTGATAATTCACTATCATCACCTACTTCATTTAATTTATCAAAAGATGTAAATATAATAGTATCTGATTCAGCATAAACACTATCTAAATGAATTACACCTTTGCTATCCAAATTAGAATAAATAGTTTCATACATATTTAAATTTGCAAAATTAACTATATCTATATAAACCAAATTTCCATCATTCATTTTTAATATAAATCTTGAATCATTGATAACTACATCATCCTTGACATCTGGATTATACTCTATTTCACTAATTAATGCTAGTATCTTACTATCTATTTCACTCATTTTTTCTACTAAATTCGTCATTATATCACTTGGAACATAATTTATTAAAGTTGGTATACCTTTATAATTATTATTTTCTACTTCCTCATTATTAGATAAAACAACTAAATTATTAGTTTTATTTAAAAATAAAACTTTAGCTTCTTTAACCTCAATAGTTACTTTACCAAATAAATTTTTATGAACACTTACTTTATCTATCAAATCCATATTTTCTAAATTTTTTTGAATATTACTTGTACTTATTTTAAAAAGCTTGGGATAATTACTTAAACCTGCCGATGCGATTATTTCACTATCTTTAACCAAAGTATTTCCATTTATAACTATATTTTTAACAGGCATATTTAGACAATAATAAAAAACCATTATAACTAAATATAATATCAGTATAATAACTAGTAATGCTTTTTTATTCAATCTCCTTTTTACTTTTGCCATATACTATCTCCCATTTAACTATAACTTGTTCTAGATTTAATTCTATATTAAATTTATCTTCAACGGTATTTTTAATAATCCCGATTAACTTTATTATATCACGACTTGTGGCATTATCATAATTAATTATGAAATTGGCGTGTTTTTCTGATACTTTAGCTCCTCCAACGGTTAGCCCTTTCAATCCAGCATGATCAATTAAATATCCTGCCGAATACTCTGGTGGATTTTTAAACACTGATCCGGCATTTTTATATTCTAAAGGTTGAGTATTGCGCCTTTTTTCCAAATTTAGCTGTATTTGTTCCCGCACAAGAGCAACATCGCCATAAATTCCTTTAAAACTAGCAGTTACCACAATACTATTCTTCCCCTTAAATTCCGTATAACGATAATCATACTCGATATCTTCTTTATTTAATATTTTTTTATTACCATCAGCATCTATAATACTAACACTTATTAAATAATCAAATATACTTACATTATATGCTCCAGCATTACCAACAATTGCTCCCCCGAGAGTACCTGGTATTCCCATTAAGTGCGCATAATTAACAAAACCATGGTCAAGCAATGTATTTACAAACATCCCTAAAGATATTCCCGCCTCAGCTGTTATAATGTCATTATCTATTACTACCCTATTTAATTTATCAAGTTTAATTATGGCCCCATCAAAGTCTTCATCAGGCAAAATTACATTAGAACCTCCACCTAAAACATACCAAGGTATATTCTCTTTATTTAAATACTTAATTAAACTAGAAAGATCATCTATATCTTCAGGCATAACTAAATACTTAGAGATACCTCCAATACCATAAGTATTATATTTTTTTAAATCAACAAACTCTTTTACTTCTCCATATTCTTTCATTTTACTAATTCCTTTATTTCTTCATAAATTATTGTTGAAGCTGGTCTAAGATTCAAGTGTTCCAAATTTTTCTTAAACTCTTCATATTTTTTAGTATTTATTAATTCATTAATTGTTACTTGAATTAAATTAGCATCCATTTGTTTTTCTTCAATTAATTCTGCAACATGCATATTTACTAAATCTAAGGCATTATAATATTGATGATTACCCGCAACATATGGACTAGGAATTAAAACCGAAGGCACTTTTAAAGCCAAAATTTCACTAATTGTACTAGCCCCTGCTCTTGATACTACAAGATATGCATTTTTCATTAAACCTGCAAGATTATCTATATATGGTACAACTTTAACATTTTTAGGAAATACCATATCTTTAACAAAGTCATCATATAAATTTTTACCTGTTATATATACTATCTTATATTCCTCATTACCAACCAATTTCAAAAATGCCTTAAACTTTTCATTTAGGGAACTACTACCCAGTGATCCCGCAACAATAATGATTAATTTATCACTTTCCTTAAATCCATAAGTACTTTTAGGTACTTTAGGTACTAACAAAGCATTTTCTCCGCATGGATTACCCGTATAAACTACCCTTTTAGCAGTCTTAAAATAATCTTCTGAATTTTTAAAAGATACCCCAACTAAATCAACATACTTAGCAAGTGTAATATTAGATTTACCAGCAACACTATTTTGTTCATGAATAAATGTTTTAATTCCCAGCTTATGTGCGGCCCGAATCACAGGATAAGTTACATAACCACCAGTACCAATTACTACATCAGGCTTAAAATCCTTCATTATATCCATACATTTATTAATTGCTTTTTTAATTAAAAATATATTTTTAAAATCTCTAACAATCTTAGTTTTACTAAATCCATATATTTCAATTGGTATATATTTAATCCCCATCTTTGGAATAATATCTTTTTCCATTCTATCATGTGTCCCAATATATATAACTTCTAAATTCTTTTCTTTTTCTTGAAATTTTTTTAAAATTGCTAAAGCAGGATAAATATGTCCACCTGTTCCTCCAGCTGAAATAATAATTTTCAAACCAATCACCTTGATATAATTATACAATAAATTCCCCCAAATTTATAACTATTTTCCATTATTTTTATTTAACTAAAACTAAAAATGAAAAAACAGTGTAAACTTTACACTGTTTAACACTATTCAAACTAGATTATACATTATTAATTAATTCTAATTGGATAAGCTTCTGTGCCGCTGCCCGATACATAGTTCACCGAAGATGAAAGATAGAAAGACGGGCAGATGGCATAAGCACCGCGCACACCGAGGTTGATGATACCGCCACCACCATTCACACCGAACGCAATGCTCGAAGCGTCCGAATAGCGGGAAACTGTCCATTCATAATCCCCTAAATATAACCATCCTTCATTTGGGTCAGTTGAATAACCATAATCAAGTAATGTTGCTGTCCAATTATTTGAACTTGATGCATATACATAATCGCTTACATACATCAATTCTTCATAACCAGTTTGATTTACTCCAACTTCATAATCATAATTTGCTTTTAAAGGTTCCTCATAATATTTCGTTGAAAAACCTCCAACTTTCCAAGTGGCATCCGCTATTTTATTTTGCCATGTTGTTCCTAAACTATTATAATATGTATCATTTAATGTTGTATATATATCTGGTCTTGTTGTTGCATCCCATGCATAATCTCCATAACTTGTTGCTTTGATTAGTTTAACTTGTCCATCAAATACTCCGATGACTCTATATATGTTATCTTCATTGCTACAATCATCTCCAAAGCAAACATAATTATTTACTTCATCGCTTGCTCCAGCATATCTATATGAATTATCTTGAGCTCCATTTGCTAAATCGGCTCTTGTTGAATTATAATTTCTGCATCCATATTCTTGCCGGCATTTTCTCCTTGGTCAGTATCTAGATTTATAAATGTTGCACTAAATTGCCAATTTTGTGTTGTTGGTGTAACACTAGAATTTGATGTTATTGTATAAGCACTTGCTACTGCAAATGTTCCATTTGAAGTTGTAATATCAAAACCAACTAATTCTTGGTAGTAAGTTATGC
>UREA01000031.1 GCA_900546715.1 uncultured Mycoplasmatota bacterium
CTCATTACCACATTATCGGTCCCTGAAATTTTGATGGCAAATTGGAATAAATGTTACATATCTATTATAACTGCACATTTACTGATGATTTATCAGTATTAGTTTTACATTAAAAATTTTAATTTGATTTATAGTAAGTAATAGAACCAAATTCCCATTCTCCATTGGTATATTGAGGTTCTTGATATACTACATCATCATCATCAAAAGTAATATGTATTTCATTATTTGGTGTATCAACCACATTCCTATTTCTGTAAAGATCTCCACCAGGTATCATTACAGCAGTAAATGTACCATCATAACCATTCATATAAAAAATAACCACCTTTCATGATGATTATAAAATACTGTTGAAGAAGTAGAACTACATCTTCACAACCTTAATGTTCTTGTGTACCAATCGTGTACCAAATTAATAAATTCCATTAAATTTTTTTAAATTTTTAGAAAAAATAAAATATAAAAAGAAAATTAAAACAAATTAAAAATGAAGTGATAATACTAGAAAAAATGCATAATATATGATATAATAACAACGAAAGCGAGCAAATAGTAATTATATTGAAAAAACCTTGCCAAGGCTGAGACGGCAGTTCGATTCTGCTCACTTGCTCCAGAAAAAAAATAACTTACGAACTTTAAAAGTTTGTAAGTTTTTATTTTTAAATTATTCATTTAATCTTTATAATATTATTTACCTTTTAATAATTCATTGATATTATCTAATCTTACAAGATTTTGATTACTATAATATTCCGGCAAAACATTTTTAATCAATTCTATTAAATCTTCTATCTCATCAACCCTATTATTAATACTATAATAGTAATAATTATTAGAATTTTCTGGAATACTCAATTTACCATATTTATCAATAGTATGATAGCTTTTAGTCTTAGCATTTTCATATTCTTCTGGTGAATATATAAATTTATGTTCATTTACTTTATCTAACTGTTTATAATCAGTTATTTTTACTTTAGAAATTATATCTTTAAAAACTTGATAAATAAACTCACAATCAGTATAATAGCTATTATTTAATTTATTTCTTTCTTTAATATTTTGAGCAATTCTATTTATAGTATCAAATGTATTAATATATTCTTTTTCTATTTTAATATCTGTACTATTCATCTTAGTTAAATTAACAAATAATATTTTCAGTAACTTTTGATAATTTTGAAAAAATGATTTTGATTCTTTTTCTGAAGTGTTTTCTAAAAATTCTTTAATAATGTTTTTATTATTATCCCATACTGCTATTGTGAGTTTTTTTCCCTCACTAGTTATTGGAATATAATTAATATCTTTTTCTGTTCCATATAAACTAGAAAAACCAATAATATATTCATTTAAAGTAAGAGCTAAATTATTATTATCTGACCTATAACTACAAGGCTCATATACATAATCAATTAAATCTTGATAAGTGATTTTTAAGTAATTTTCTTCACCTTTGAAAAATTCATCATAACCTAAACTTAAATATATATATACCTTTTTATAATTTTTATATTTTTTATCAATATCTTCTTTATACTTATCACATTGTTCATGTTCAAAACTATAAAGTTTAGCCTCCAAGGCTATGAGATAATCTTCCCCTTCGGCAGTAAATGTTATGATTAAATCAATTCGTCCACGAGGTAATTCTTTTTGAGTTATTACATTTATATTTGCTAAATCAACATTAGAAACACATAAATTTTTAATATATGGAAATTTTTTATCTATATCCTTGCTAGCGATTAATTCACAAAATAAATGCAATGGATTATCTTTCAAATTATAAGGATTGTTTTCTCTTAATAATGATGCTAAAAAATTAGTATTAGCATCTTCAAAACGAAAAAAATCAATTTGTTCTAATATACTAGTTTTTTCATAATATTTGGCAAATTCTATCCATTCTTTACTATTTTTAAATTTAATTAATTCATTAAACAAGTTCATTTATATACACCTCTTTTATAATACCATTATCATCTTTATATAAAAATATTACTTTTTTATAATACTTACTAATTTCATTAATATGTAAATCGAGAATAGTAGGTTTCCTATCTTTCATCAAAGATAACTGAGAAACTAAAATAATTGGTACATCTAATTTTACTGCAATGTCTTTTATTCTTTTAATTTTTTCTATAGTCTCCTTTTCTTTTGGAGTATCTTTTAACAAAATTAATTGCAAATAATCAATTACAATTAAAGATAATCCATTATTCATTTGATTATACTTTTCACTAATAGAATCTATATCATCAATAGTTAAGACGTCTGCAATTTTCTTTATAGAATCACTTACTAATCTTTTTTCTAATTGTTCTTTTGAACTTTCTAAACTAAAATATAATATTGGTTTATCACTTTTTTTAGCAATATCATTAGCTATATTAATAACTAATGTTGTTTTTCCTAAACCAGGTCTACTAGCAATACAAAGGATTGTCCCCTTTTCTAATGTATCTATATTCATTTTATCAATTACCTCCAATTAATTATATTTATTTATGTAAATATGAATAGCCCTCCTACACAGTTGCCAATATTATCAAATCCTAGATAATCCTTGGTAAGATCTAATACTAAAGGTATTATTCAAAATAACTTTCATCTAATAAAGGTATAATATCAATACCAGGTTCTTCGTAAGGGTGAACACTCCTTAATTTTGTAAGTACTTCTTTTACCTTTCCAACATCACATATTACCTCTAATTTTTCTTCTTGGACAAATTCTAACTGATTAGATTTTCCAATAAAAGGATTAGCTTTTTCATAAGGTTTAAATGATACTATACATATTATACTCATAGAGAAATGAGTATAATTTCAAATTACTCCTGCTCCAGCATCGCAAATTACATCTCTAACTTCTTCAACATTTTTAGTAGGTACACTAACAATTATTTTTACTTTATTTATATTAAAATTCATATATGCTCCTTCTAATTATTATCTCTAATATAATTTATTAAAAAAGTTCGCCATTTTAAAGCATCTTCCTCTTCAAATAAATTAAATAAAAAATCTACTACTATCTTTTGTCTTTTAATGGCTTCTTTTCTACCAGACTTTGTTAACATCATTTTTGGAAGTCTTAATATTTTTTCAAATATATGATTTACTCCACTAGCAGAACCCTTCTTATAATCATCAACAGTTAAATTTAGATTAGGGAATGTGTCTTTATCAAAAAATGGTCTATTGTGCTCTTTACTATAAGCATAAGTTCTAAGAATACCTGATGCTCCTAGAGCATCACACATATCAGCATCTGATACAACTTTTGCTTCAATAGACTCTGGAGTAATACCTGAGATTCTTTTACTATAACCAATTGTAGAGATAGCTTTTAATATAATTTCTTTAGTATTATCATCTATATTACATTTGATCATGATTTCTTTAGCATTAGCTAAATTTGTTTCCCCAAATAATTTGTAATCATCTACATCATGAAGCAATGCTATTAGAGTAACTATATCTTTATTAGCGCTCTCATTATCTGCAAAAATACATGCTAATTTAACAACTCTATTTATATGCTCCATTCCATGACCAGAATTATCACTAGCAAGTAATTTTTCAACCTCTTTATATACTTTATCAATCATATAATACTGATTCAATAGCTATATAATCATCATTAATATCCCCAACTATTTCAGAAATATTAAATTTAGAAAATTTATTAGCTAAATATTCTTTAGTTTTAAAAAACATACCAATTTCATTTATTAATAAATCATCAATTACTTGAATATTTAATTCTTGTAAATATTTTATTACTTCTAAACAATTAACTTGATCACATTCTAAATCATATAATATATCTTCAGAATTATTATTAATCATTTTTAATATAGTAATATCACTTATTCCCATATCTTTTAAAAATTGTAACATTATCTACCCCTCTTTTCTAAAACTTTTTTAGCACAATCAAATACTAAATTAAATTCTTCTTCATTTAAAATACTATTTTTTGTTAAGGCATACATTAAAGCTTCAAGTTTACCACCTTGTCCATGACGAATTAACAATTCATAATTTCTTAAAACTTTATTTCTAGAAATAATTACTCCATTAAAATTATATCTTAAATCATCTATCTTATAATTTTCTTCTAAAAACTTAATTAATTCATCATTTAGGGCATTAGTCATATTATAATCAAATGTATCTTTTTCTATTAATAATCCATAATCTGTAGAAAACTCGGGAATATATTGTTTAACTACTTCACTACCATTGGTAAAATCTATTCCATAACCTTTTTCACTTTCTACAGTAATTCTTTTTGGTAATAAAATGCTCTTTTTAGTTTTTCTAAATACTTGTTCATTTTCCTCTTTAGCTTTATATAAACGATAAAACATTGGAGAATTAGTAGCTCTAACTAACATTGATGGATTACTACAAGCATATTCATAACCTCCAAGTTCAATAAACATATCCATTGTCTCTAAATTAGTTGTAACTTTAAAAGCACTTGGAGAATTCAAATAAGATTCCTTAGGAATAACATAAAAATCAAAATCTCTGACACATCTTTTAAGTCTATTAGGATTCATTCGCATTACTTCTTCACAACTATCAATAATTTTTAAAACATTAGCCCCTAAAGATTCTAGATAATCATGATTAATAACAAAGTTTTCATAGCGTCCGCCATTATTTTGACCATCACCACTAGAACCCCCTGATTTTTTATATCTTCTAAAAGCTCTTTTTCGATTAATAAATATTTCTTGAGCACATAAAACATTTTCAAATACTTCATTTAATGTTTCACTAGATTCATTAACAATCATATCTCTTTTTAATAATTCAATAATTGTTGATACATTTTCTTTATTACTATGAATTAATATATTACAAAATTGTTTTTGAAATCTCTTAATATTAACAAATATATTATTATCTTCTAACAATTTAAATATTGCATCCATATTTTCTAAAGTTCCGTATCTATATAATAAATTTCTAGTTTCTTCTTTAATTAAATCAATATTATAGCCATAACTACTAAATAAAGCTTCAACTAAATTACTATCTATATTAGTTTCCTGTGCTATTTCTAATTCTTCATCTGGAATTTCTTCTAATTCTAATTCATCAACTTTTGATATATTTATTATCGATAATGTACACAGTTCTCCAATTAATTTATTAACCTCAGAAATATCTATATATTTATTTAATATTTCAACTAAAATTCTTAAATCTTCACTACTTATATAACTGCCATTATATATTTCTCTAACACTTTCCTCTAAATTTTCTAGTTTCTTTATTTCCTTATGTAATTTATCTATTTCTTGTTTTTGTTCTTGATATATTTTTTCTATTTTTTCTAAAACACTACTTATTATATTTTTAATTCTTTCTAATTCATTATCAGTTATTAAGAAAAATTCTAAACCTAAAGCTTGTTTTAAATACTCTAGATTATCATGTTCAAATTCCGTTATATAATCTTTTATATCTTCCATATTAAAATTAAGTAGAGATTGCGGATTATTTAAAATATCTTTTAAATTACTTATTTTAACTTCTAAATCTAAAATAGTTGCAGTATTAATTCTTTCTTCAATTGCTTGTTTTTCTTCTCTAAATGCTCTAGTTATTAATTCATTCATTATCTACCACCACCATTTGTTAATAATTCTTCATCATTTCTTTGAATTTTTACAATTAAATCTTGCGAATTATTTATTATTTCATCAATTGCTCTAAGTTGAGCCATTCTTAAACTATCAACTGTAATTTCATTTATACCAAACATTCTTTTTAAATATTCTATTTTTATTTGTTTATCTTTAGCTTTATTATTATATAGTTCTTTTAAATATTCTTCATCAAAATCTGTACCAAATATAGTTAATATCTTATTTATTTCTTCAAATTGTACAACAAATTCATTATTGGCTTTATTATAATCCATATTATCCCCAGTCTTATAAAATAAAGTATAAAGTAAATAAACTCTATTATTTTTATCATAACCATATTTTTCTTTTAAATATTCCATATTGTTTGGAGATACCCCAACTGTAATAAAACCAAATCGTATATCTCCATTACGTAGTCTTCTAATAGTATTATTTTCCCATGATTGTTGAATAAATCTATCTGTATTTCCCCAAAATTTCGGAGGTTTTATATCTTCTGTAATCGCAAAAAGAGTATTAGCATCAGTTAAAGTCATTTTATCTATTGCTGCAGATACTCTAGGTAATGTTTCTTTATAATCATCTTCAACACTAATAGCATTCATATCTTCTAAAATCTTTTTCCCGTTATAAGGAAAAATTACTATATTATTTAAAGAATTATTAGCATTTTCTAAAGCATTTTTACCATACAATTTTTCTTGCAACTCTGTAACATTTTTCTTTATTTCCAAAGTTATTTGTTTTAAATTTTCTAAATACATATTTATATCTCTTTGAACATCTTCTAAACCAAATGAAGAAATATATTCTTCTGCATTATTGATTACTTCTCTTAAAAAAGATAATTGTTTATTATATTCTAATATTTTGGCATATAAAGTTACTTCTAACAATGAATAATTTGGACTAATCATTTTTGCTTCTTCACTTTTGCCTCTAAGTATAGCATCATTCATACTTATTAAAACATTTTTTTCTTTTTCTGGTAAATCTGCAAATCTTTCAGCTTGTTTTAAAACATAAAATTCAGAATCTTCTATAAAAGCTTTATTTTCTTCACTTAATTTAATTATTTCTTCTTTTTCACTACTTTTTTCAATAGATGCATATACAGTTATTAAAGATTTAAAAATTTCTATGATTTCTTTTGAATGAGTATTAAAATTTGGTATTAAATATATAGTTAAATCTGTAAGCATTGCTCTTTTTAAATCACTTTCAAAACTCCAAGTATCTATATGGTCTTGAACAGTAAAATTATCTTTTAAATATTCTTTAATTAATTCATTATCACTAACAACCGCAGCAACTTTTAGCTTCTTATAAATACCGATTATTTGATTTATTACTTCTACTTCATCTTCTTTAGCATTAACTCTTATTTGCTCTAATAACCCTTCGATATCTAGGGTTTCAACTTCTTTAGTTTGCCTTAATTCTTTAGCAATTACGCTTGCTTTAGTTTTTATTTCATCTACAACAATATTTTTCTTAATTTGTTCTTCTCTTTTATAAAACTTAATATTGTAATCATAAAACTCTAGTATTAATTGTTGTTTAACTAAATGATCTAATTCTACTTCATTTAAAAATTCCATAAATGATGCAAAAATATCACTACTTATTGGCTTAATTATCCTCTCATCATCCATGAGTGCACTATATTCTTCATATGTTTTTATTTGGACTAAAATTGCTTCTTTTTCTGAGTTATTATTTTCTCTATTTTTAGCTTGAGTTTCTCTTATTTTATTAACAAATGCCTTAATATAATCACTTATAACTCTTTTCTTTTCATCATCCATTAAATTCCAATAAGGATAAATTTTCTTTATTTCATTAATTCGGGACATAGTAAAATCTTCACTTGCCACCAAGCGAATTATAGTCGTAAGAGCTTCATCACTAATTGTTGTAATATTTTCTTCTAAAGCAGCAATAATATCTTCTAAACCATCATATAATTTATTTCTTTCATCAATTATCTTTAGTTTTTCTGAAAAATCCGCTATTTTATCTAATAAATATTTTTTAAACACACCTATATTCATATCAACGTTCCTTATATTCTTTATTATCTTTAATTAATTTCAACATCTTTTCATCAAACAATTCTTCTGCAACACTATAAAAAGTAATATCTTCTCCCAAAATAATTTGAATTTCTGTTATCAACTTTTTAAAATAAGCAATTAAACTAGAAGATAATTCTCCTTTATCATAAGCTTGTTTCATTAAAATTAATATTTCCCTAACCACTGCATTATCTTGGTTTTCATTTACTCTTTTTAATAAACTTTCAATTTCTAATCCTACTCTTTCTTGATCTGTTAGTAATTTATTATTATTAATAATGTATATATCATTTTCATATTTGGTTAAATCATTATCATACAATTTACTTAACACCGAATACAAATTGTAAATTACCTTCTTTTCTGGAAGTTTTATTGCATTATCCCTTAATACACTTTTTACATCATCAATATTATAA
The DNA here is from genome assembly GCA_900546715.1 of uncultured Mycoplasmatota bacterium. Lineage (GTDB taxonomy): Bacteria > Bacillota_I > Bacilli_A > RF39 > UBA660 > Onthocola_B. The sequence goes on from UREA01000031.1 coordinate 8,184, forward strand.
TCCATAACGCATCTCCTTAACTACTCTAATTGTATCATAAAATGCATTAAAAAAGAAGAAGTTATCTTCTAATTCTCTTAAAAGTATTGCCAGTTATTTCTAAAACTATATCTTTATCTAAATAAACTGTATCATTTGAACCCCTTAAAATCTCTTTTAAATACTTTGTTCTAATACTATTTACAATTGTCTGTAAACTTCTGGCTCCAGTTTTTAATTTATATGCTTCATCAACAATTATTTCTAAAACTCCCTCGCCGATTACTAATTTTTTGCCATTATTTTCCACTAATTCTTCAAAAGTTTTTAATGGACTAATTGATGATTCAGTTAATTTTTTATATAAATCTTCTTTAGTATAATCATTGGTATGTAAATACGTATTAAATCTTCCCACTAATTCGCGTTCTAAACCAATTCTTACTAAATCATCGGGAGTTATCTCATAAGTATCATGAGTGCTTTCAAAATACCTTTCAAAACCAATAGGATTAGATACATTAGTCAATTCATCTCTTAATTCTGATAAAGCACCAAGGCAAACAAAAGTAATCTTTGATGTATCAAACTCAATGTTTTTTTCAGTTGAACTCGGATTTATAAAATATTTTCCACCCCCTAAAAAGTCTAGAAGTTGTTGTTGAACGGCTTTTTTCATTTCTAAATTATTACCTTTAATTGCTAATTTATCAAATTCATCAAAAACAATTATACCTCTCTCAGCCTTTTCTAAATTACCATGAGCATTATTATATAAACTAACTAAAGTATCAGTTATATTACCTCCAACATAACCTGTTGCTGAATAGTTAGTAATTGATGATGCTGCAAAAGGAACATTTAATCCACTTGAAATAGCACTAGTTATAGCTGTTTTACCCGTTCCTGTTGAACCATCAAGAAAAATAATTGATCGACTAGAAGCATCTCCATTATTAAGAGCAATAGATAAATTATTAACAATATTATAAAATAAATTTTCTACTGTTTCTTCTTGACCAACAAATTTTTTCTTGATATCTTCTAACAAAGTCCATAATTTATCACTATTTAAACTAATATAATTTTTCTTTTCTAAAGCAACTAAATCTGTAATTGTTGATGCCTCTTCATGAGCCATTTCATCAAGTACTTTTAAACTACCATTTTTAATGGCATAATTATAGGCATCATCAAAACTTTTATGATATTTAAAGCTACTTAAATATGGCATAAATTTTTGAGCAAAAGCATCTAATATTTTTGTATTACCCCAAAATATTTCATAAAATAAACCATAAAGAACTTCAGGACTCATAAATTTAATTTCTTCTGATTTATTAGAAATTTTAGCTATTATAATTTGATAATATTTTTTATAAATTTCAACAATTTCTTTCTCTTCTAATATTTTAATATCCTCTTTTTTTAAACAAACAAAACCCAATAAATCATCAATATTTAAATCTTTATAAGATGTTAATTTTGTTCCCCAACTATTATCTGCAAAGAAAAATGCTAAATACAGGGCATAAGCAAATTTTTCTTCACTACCATAAGAATCTATTACAGCACTTCTTATGGTATCTTTAGTATTACTTGATTTATTTAACATCGTTTGATAAATTGAACAAGCATATTTCATAAGTTCTTTAGTTCCTAAACTTAAATTTTTATAACTATATAGTTCTATATTCATCTTATCACTTCCAATAAATGTTATAATATCAAATATATGTAAAAAAGTCCATTATAATTTGGACTTTTTAAGATTTAACCTCAATTCTAGCAGTATCTTTAGCAACATTACCAGCTTCATCTACTCCAGTTATCTCAACAACATAATAATATTTAGTTCTATCAAGATTACTTACCCGTAGATCATAAAATGGCGAATCTCCAACAACTATAGCATCAGCACCTTTTGGGTCATTAGTTTCAATTACTTTACCACTTAATGTGACTTCTCCCACTGAATCTCTAGAAGTAATCATTAAATCAACATAATCAGTATAACTTATATCTCCACCTTGATGTTCGATTGTAAATTGTTTACTAGGGTCTCGGTAATTAACTCTTACAACAAAGTTTAGTTCTCGACCCTTTTCATCTTCTAAATGAATTATTTCATATCTTATAGCTCCCCATTTTTGAGTAATACTAATTGTCCCGCTGGTATTTATTGTTCCTCTATCACCAGATACAGTTTCCCAAACATAATTAGTATTAGTATTATCAGACATTGTATGAATGTAATTTACTTTACTATTTGCTTCAATATTAATATAAGTTGTTGGATTTGTTGCATAATCAACTTCAAATGTATCAGGAATCACATATTTATAACTACTAACGGCAGTTTTAGCAGTATAACTTTTACCTCCGATAGTTATTGTAGCCTTCAAATAATTACTTTCAGGTTGTTTTTGAAATCCATGAAAAGCCGCAACATCACTATTTCTATTTACATAAGTGTATGGTTTAGAATCACTATCATCTTCCCCAAAAGCATAATACATAATTTTACCATTTTTAAGGGAATTATCTTCTCTTTGTGGATCAAAATTATACCATTTACCATTAATTTTAATATTCACAGTTGTATGTCCTGAACCATCTTTATTTCTAGCACTTATAACATAACTATCTAACCCAATTCTTCTAGTTAATACCATAAACATAGCAGAATAATTATCACAAGAACCTCTATGAGTTCCAAATCCATTAGTAGCCAAGAAAACTTCTACTGCATCTCTTTCATAAAAACCATAAGTATTTATTAAACTATCAATTTCTTCTCCAATAACAAAACCTAATTGATAACTCATATTATTAATTACCCAATCATATACGGCCTTTACTTTTTCATAAGAGGACATTGAATCATTAGTTACTGAATTTAAAACCGATGTAGCATAATTATCAAGTGTTGGATAACCAGTTTTAGTGGGGTTTAATTTAGCACTATTTAAAATACTCTCAATACTACCAGATGGAGCATAAGAACTACTAGATGAACTTGATGAACTATTGCCTTTATTAGATGATGAACTAGAAGAACTTGATTCAGTTTCTTCTACATCAACTGGTTTTAAAGAATTTAAATAATCACTTATTTCCACTGACACATTACTTACTTCTTCAGCATTTTCTAGCAAATTTACTTTTTCTTTTAAAGATTCTAAATTAGCAAGTATTTCTTCTTTTTCTTCTTCCGTAATACATTCTTCATTATCATTATCTAAACAAATATTATTATATATACTCATTTGTTCATCTAACAATTCTAATAAAATATTCTTTTGTTCATCAAATGTTTTATCTTCTAAAACCGATTCTATTGTTTCATTAGAATTAATATTAGATTGCGCTTTAACTTCTATTTCTTTATTAGATAAAAACCAATATAACCATACTAATAAAATAAGCATTACTAAAATTATAATAATACCTATATAAATATATTTTTTCTTTTTATTATCCACAACTTTTTTAGTTTTTTTAATCTTATTCATATACTTCCCACTTCCTATTATTATATGTCCAATTACCAATATAGTTTATCAAAAAACAGAAAAAAAGTCCATATTTTATTTAGACTTTGTTTCCATTCTTATATTTTTAATATTCATTCCCATAGATTCATAAAACTTAATTGCCTCTGTATTAAAGCTCCACACATTTAGTTCTATTGAATCTATATTATTTTCTTTTGCTTTTAAAGTTAAATAATGAAATAACTTTTTAGCAATACCTTTTCTTCTATGATTTTTATCTACTACTATATTTTCAACTTTTTTCTTATCACCATAAATGACAATGCCATCATATTTTAAGTCTTTAGCAGTAACCTCACTTATTTTAGAAATATATTCTTCATAATTTTTACAACTTTGAGCAACTGAAGAAAAATCAGCAACAACTAAGTCACTATATTCTTCTTGATAAAGTTTTTCCCCAGCGAAAACAGCATACTAGCATTACCTTTAAGTATGGGAATAGGTATTTTTATTACTCCCATATGCGTATTATTACTTTTATCTACTACATCACTACCAACTAACTTGGGATAATGAGCTCCTATTGTATTACCTAAAACTGCTGCTGTATTAGCAATTAATCCCAGTGGTAAATTTTCATCAATAATCATAACACATTTTTTATCTTCCATAAACACTCTCCTTAATTATATATTTTGTTTTGTAATCCCCATAAACTTAAATAAACTTGATTAGTAAGAATGCAATCATTTAAAGCTCTGTGTTCGCAACGCTTTTCTAAATTAAAATAAGTTATCAAATCATCTAAACGATGATGTTTGAGCTTCGGCAAAAACATTCTCGATAATCTTAATGTATCGATATAATCATTAGTTAGAAAAATACCTAATTCACTCTCTAAATTATCATATAAGAAATTAACATCGAAATTAACATTATGTCCAACAATTACATCATCACCTAAAAATGCTAAAAAGTCTTCTAAAACTTTTGTTAAATCTTCACCATATTCTAACATTTCTGCATTTGTTATACCTGTTAGGTGAGTAGTAAATGATCCAACATATGAAACTTTAATTAATTTAGAAAATGTATCAACTACTTTTTTATTTCGCACTCTTATAGCACTAATTTCTAATATTTCTCCACTTCTCGAATCAAGCGATGTTGTTTCAATATCTACAACTGTATAATCATCTAATTCTTTTATTAAACTATTACCTTTAAATTCTCGCATTAAACCTCCCTAATTGTTTCTAGAAAACTATTTAATTTATCTGGAATTCTTCTTGGACTCCGGACAGATTTAAGTCCATAATTGTTAAGTAAATCCAATGTTAATAGATTATCATTAAATTCTTTAATTAACTTAATAGTCATTATATTATCATTTATATCTATAATTTGACACTTATATTTTATATACCCCATTGGTTTTGTCATATAAATATATATTATATCACCCAGTTCCATACTACTTTGATGTTTCCAAGTCATTATATCACTTTTCTTAAAATCACTAACAATATCATAAACATTGGGATTTGCAGGAATTATCCAAGTACTTTTTTTATTTACAAGTTCATAACTAATGTCTATTAATTCCATAATTTTTTCGTCTTTATAAGTATCATCTAAAATAATAGTTATCCAACTTTTCTTACTCATATGATATGCCGGAAAAATGCCTTTTTCTTTTAAATAACTATTAACTAAATCATCTACTTTTACATTAATTATTTCTATTTCTCCTGATTCATTGTTGATAACTTTACTTTTATCAACATTTAAAATTGCTGCAAACCATTTATTGCTCGTTTTGCTTCTAAATATTCCATAACTCGGATACTTATCCCATAAAAATTCAGGACTAACATTATATTTTTTTATTATTTCATTAACAATACGATTAGTTTGATTAAAAGAAAAATAATGACTAATATAACAATTACTAACAATATTTTTTAATATATTTATATATTCTTCTTTAACACTATTAGAAAAAGCTCCTAGATTTTCTACTCTAAAGTTTGTATATTCTTCATTTGTTTCTATATCATATATTTTACCTATTAGTTCATTATTTGCATTAATAATTATTTCTACCCTAAATTTATTATTCATAATATTAGTTATATATTTATAATTATCTTTTTCTTTAATAAAACCAAAAGGTATTAATTTATCTTTATCTAATATACATTCTTTTATTATTTCTTTTTCTATATTCATATATCCCAAGTTCTTTCATTAATTTTTTCATATAAATTATAACAATTATTTAAAGCAAACACAACTATTACTCTACTAAACAATGTCGAATTTTGGCTAGTTTTGTCAGGTTTTGTCGAATCGCTTGCAAATAAAAAAATAACAGCTATAATAGATAACCGTTACCCATTATTGGTGCAGCGCCGACGGTCTTTTTAGCTAAAGACTCCAGGGGGTCATAGATATGATTCTTAAGAGGGGTTCAAG
>UREA01000032.1 GCA_900546715.1 uncultured Mycoplasmatota bacterium
TATTGGTGCAGCGCCGACGGTCTTTTTAGCTAAAGACTCCAGGGGGTCATAGATATGATTCTTAAGAGGGGTTCAAGGTTGAGGAGGCAGTTTATGATTAGAATATTAAAATCCTATATCATGATAATTATTAATATTAAAATAAAATTTAGTATTAATAAAAAAGACGCCACTAGAAAGTAGCGTCTAACCAATTTTAGGCGTTACCCAATACAGGTAACACTTACATATATAATATACCAAATTTCAAAATAAATTACAACTAATTTTAATAATTAATTATTAAAATAATCGTTCATGTATTCTTCTAATTCTGCTTCATATTCACTTATATCAACCGGTTCATAAACGCATCCTGCAAACCAAACTTCACCAGTTTCTTTATCTCTGATTAAATACATAAATGGCCTATCAAATGTTAAATCGATAGTTTCTATAGGAACTTCAAAGTAATAATCAAAGAATGGGCCATTGGCAGCTCCAGCGCCACCAACCATTGTAGCTGCGGCAGCTTTTATTCCATCATTGGAAAATTCAATATTAGCACTATGTTTTGCATCAGTTATATAAGCATTATCACTTATATTAGATAAATCAGCTGATTCGTCAAATACACTAGTAATACCAAGTTCTTTTAAATTATCAATTAAATCAAGTTCATAATCCATTTTAAACATTGGAATATAACCAGATATTTCTGTAATAACGCCATTACTAAAACTATCAAGTTCTATAGATTTTAAATTATTAAGAAGTTCATTAATGCTATCAGCAGACATATTTTTAATATATTCACTTAAATCCTCATTAGTTGGCATAATTCCTACATATTGCAAAGTGGTACCATTATATTCTTTTAAATCTTTGGCAAATACCTTAGTATTTTCATCAACATAGAATAGAAAATCAGTTGAAGAACTTACATGATTATAATTGCTATCAAGTTCATCAATATATTCATCTAGCCATGCATCAAAGTCATCAATTACATTGCCACTTATATCATAAATGGTTCCAGGATTTTCGGTTTGGTATTTTTCAAAAGCTTCTGTTACCACTTTTCTTATTTCATCTTCTCCAAGAGTATTAATTATATCGTATTTATTAGCAACAGCTCCAATTTCTGCAGATTTTACTTTATAATCAATGCCTTCGAACTCTAAGTCATAATAATCAGCAGTATTAAGCGCATAAACATGAAATCCATATTGATAGTCATATTCGGAATCTTCTTGTTTTTCGTGAGGAAATTCAACATTATAGTCGACATTTTCACTTTGGATTTTTTCAACCCATTCCATATCAATAGCTAAAGCATTAACTAACATAAAATCTAAATGAGAAACATCATCAGTTATATTAGTAATTAAATTAAATGTTTTATCGCTAATCCAATTGTTAAGAGTACTAGCACTTGCAAATGAATCTATTATAACTTCAGCATTATATTTGCTAGCAACTAAATTAACATATGAATTATTTATACTATCTTCATAGGTATCTTTTACAAACAATACATTTGCAAAAGACATATTTTCGCTATTATTATAGCTTCTAGGAGTATATCCTCCAATAATATTATCAATTTGTTCTTTAGTTGCACCATTTGCTCCATCACTTAGCATAGCTAGGGCATATTTAATTGATAAAGGACTATAAATCATATTTTCATTATTATTTTCTAGTTGCATAAAGTATAAATCAAAGTCATCTAAATTGTTGTTATTTAATTGATAATATGAATCACTATTACTTACTTCACCATCAATATTTTCTTTATTATTGCTATCTTTAATTACAAAAAGATATATCCAAATTGCTATAATAATAATCAATAATACAATTAAACTTGCAATAATTATAGTTTTTGGCTTATTTCCTCCATCCTTATTGTTTGTTACTTTTGTAACAGTATCATCTTCCATTTCAATCATTCCTTTCTATTATAATCATAACATTTTTTAAGCTAAAAATAAATATTATTATTGTTTATAATTAAAAGATTATGATAAAATGTTATTAAGGATATGATTTGTATGATATTTAAAAGTATTGAAAAAGAAAATAAAAAATTTTTTGATGAATTTTATTATATTGCTCTTAATTGTAGAAGTTTTAGAAAACATCCAACAAAAAAAGCAAGGTCTGCTACTAAATATTTAGTATTTTTAGCTATATTATTTTTTGTGGGATGTATAGCATTAATGTTTGTTCCAGGTGCTGATTTATTATCTTTTGCATTATATGTTGTATTCTTTTATTTAATAATATTATTAATGGTTATAAAAAGACATACTAAAAAAATGGGTAATGAAAATTCTCTAATTAAAATAGATGAGGATGGTATTGAAACTATTTATGAAAATAAAATATCTACTAAACTATATTGGAATTATATAGATCATATAATTATAAATAAATATTCTATTTGTGTAGTACCTAAAAGTAATTATTCTATTTTAATAGGTATAGAAATAAGTTCTAAAGATGAAGTTATAGAATGTTTAAAGAAATATAAAAAAATAGATTTGCTTATAGATAATACGGAAATATATTAAAACATTGGGGCAATAATTCTTAAAATTGCTTGAAGTATACTTTTAAAAAAATTAGGTTTAGCTTCCATTTTAGTAACTTGATGTGAAGATGTTATCGTATTAACAACATCTTCTTTTATTTTGGTAATTTCTTTATGATTTTCTAAATAAATACCATTTTCAAAATGTAGGTATAAACTACGATAATCTAAATTAAGTGTACCAACAGTAGCTTTTATATCATCACATACAAATACTTTGCTATGCACAAATCCTGGAGTATAAGTATAGATTTTAACTCCCGCATTAATTAAAATTTCAAAATATGAGGAAGACATAAAATAAACTATTTTCTTATCAGGTATCCCTGGGACAACTATTGCTACATCAACACCTCTTTTAGCAGCTCTAGTTAAAGAATTAATTACATCGGTATCAATAATTAAATAAGGAGTTAAAATATATAAATATTTTTTAGCACCATTAATCATATTTAAATAAATGTCTTCACCGATGATATCTTTATGTAGTGGCGCTGATCCATAAGCGGATACATAACCTAAATCTTTATTTTTAGGAAATTGATATTTAAATTTAGTTATATCCTTATCTTCATCAATATTGGCATTCCACATTGTTAAAAACATAATTGTTAAATTCCAAATAGCATCTCCGATAATTTTGATACCATTATCTTTCCAGTAGCCGTGGGGATGAGTAAGATTAATATATTCATCAGATATATTTACACCACCCGAAAATGCAACTTTGCCATCGATAATAGTCATCTTGCGATGATCACGATTATTCATAAATATTCCTCGAAAAGGACTTAATTTATTAAATAATATACATTTAATTCCATATTTTTCTAATACATTACCATAATTATCGGGTAACATAGCAATACTCCCCATATCATCATACATTACTCTAATATCTATTCCTTCACTAGCCTTTTCTTTTAAAATATCTAGTATTTGATTCCACATAGTTCCTTTATTAATTATAAAATATTCCATAAAAATAAATTTTTTAGCTTTCTTTAATTCTTTTAATAATTCCGGAAAAAATTCTTCACCACATTTATAATAAGTTATTTCATTATTTTTACTAATAGGATATTTAGCATAATTCATAATGTATTTTAATTCATCTAAATTCTTACTTTCAATTTCTTTTTTTATAGTTTCATCTTGAATATAAAATTTTTCGTATTCACTCTCTTTTTGTAAAATATTTTTAAATAATTTATTTTTACTATAACTTCTACCTAAGGTTATTAATAACACAGTACCAAAAATAGGGAATATTAAAATTAAAATAATCCATGGTAAATAATTACTTATTCTAGTACTATACTTAATTATTGCGAGTACTATTAGTACACTTATCAAACGATATATAATATTAATTATAGCAATATATTCACTAAATAATAAAACGGTTATAATTTCAAAACCAAATTGTAGTAATACCCCTAAAATTACTATTACAGCTCTTTTGATAGCTAAAATCATTTAAATCACTTCCTAAAATTTGTATTAATTTATAAATCTATAATAATTTTATCATATATTATTTACATTGTCTTTAAAAAGTTATATTAGATTAAAGTGAAAAATATTTAATAATAATTGCAACATTATGTTGCAAAATTATTTTGGTCTTCTATCATTTTCAAGTTAATAGGTTGTCAAAATATTTGTGCTTTATCATTTATTAAATTATACAAACGGGTTTCACATTAGTATTAATTATTTTTTTCTTTGATTAAAGCATCAAACAATAATATTATTTTATTTTTTTTGAAATAAAAAACTTACGAACAGTTTCTAGTTTGTAAGTTATTTTTTTATGGAGCAGGTGAGGAGAATCGAACTCCCGTCAGGAGCTTGGAAGGCTCTTATTCTACCATTAAACTACACCTGCATCTGCCTCATGTGTAAAAATTATATCACACAAGGCTGGTATTAGCAAGTATTTTTGCTAATTTTTTTCGTGTTCTAAACGCCAGTTTTCAACTTCTTCAGCATCATCAAAATGGACTTTATCGCGGCCTAGTATTTGATAATCTTCATGACCTTTACCTAAAATTAATAATATATCTTCAGGTTCTAATAATTCTATGCCTTTTTTTATTGCTTTATGCCTATCAAGTTCAACTTCATAATTTTTAGTTTTAACACCTTTTAAAATATCATCCATAATTTTCTCAGGATCTTCTGTTCTAGGATTATCACTAGTAAGTATTACATAATCACTTAATTTAGTGGCAATATCTCCCATAATAGGTCTTTTAATTGGATCTCTATCTCCTCCACAACCAACAATTGTAATTACTTTGCCAGTCTTAAGTTCATTATAAGCACTAATTACTTTTTCAACAGCATCTGGAGTATGGGCATAATCAATTACTGCATAGCCACCATTTACTTTGTGAACCTCACATCTTCCCTTCGGAGGTTTGATTTCACCGGTTTTTTCTATAATATCTTCAATACTAATATTTAGAGCATGAATTATAGCTAGAGCAGTCATATAGTTATATACATTAAATTTACTTGTTAAATGAGTAGTAACATTGTATTCTTCCTTTTCATAAATAAATTTAATATCTGTATGATCTGGAGCAATATTAGCATCAACTATATTATAGTTAAATTTTTCATTAAATCCTAAAGTAATACCTGCATTATTATTCTTTTTAATAAACTTTTTACTAGCTTCATCATCACCATTAACAATTAAAGTGCCATCACTAGATAAATAATCAATTATTTTTAATTTTTCTTTTAAATAATTTTCCATAGTTTTATGGTAATCTAAATGATCTTCAGTTAAATTAGTAAAAGCTGCAATTTTTAATTTGATACCATAAATTCTTTCATAAGATAAAGCATGAGAACTAACTTCCATTACTAAAGTATGACATTTAGCTTTTGCTAGTTCTAAAAGTATTTTATAAATTGTTAAAATATCTGGGGTTGTATTATCTAATTCTACATTTTTATTGTGATACTTATATCCAATAGTTCCAAGGTATGCCGTATCAATACCAAGTAAGTTTAGTAATTGATAAGTTAAATAAGCACTCGTTGTTTTACCGTTAGTTCCAGTAATCCCAATAATTTGTAATTTGTTAATTTCTTCGGCATAATCTTCCTTTAAATGTCTTTTTAAATATTCTTCAGTAGATGGTACTACTTCAACAGGAACTCCTGCCGTAACTTCTTTTTCAGCGATAACTCTTATTGCTCCGTTATCTACTGCATTAGTTATATAATCGTGTCCATCCACGGTGTGACCTTTAATTGCTACAAATATTTGTCCAGGTTGAACCTTCCTGGAATCAGTTTCGTATTTCATAATTTCCTCCCTCTATATATTTTATTATATCACTAATTTTTATTTTACCATAGTTTTTCTTTTGTTATCATGATATAATTATATATAGGTGGTTGTAATGGAAAAGATTATATTAACGGGTGATAGACCTACAGGAAGACTACATTTAGGTCATTATGTTGGTTCCCTAAAAAATAGAGTAGCCTTACAAAATAGTGGAGAATTTGATAAGATTTTTATCATGATTGCTGATGCTCAAGCCCTAACCGATAACTTTGATAATCCTAGTAAAGTTAGGGATAATGTCATTGAAGTAGCTCTTGATTATTTATCTTGTGGCCTTGACCCAAGTAAAACTACTATGTTTGTCCAAAGTGAAGTATCAGAACTTACAGAACTAACATTTTATTATATGAATTTAGTAACTTTATCAAGATTACAAAGAAACCCAACTGTAAAAAATGAAATAAAACTAAGAGGTTTTGAAAAAAGTATTCCTATGGGATTTTTAAATTATCCCGTTAGTCAAACAGCTGATATTACGGCATTTGATGCTGCATGCGTACCAGTTGGCATAGATCAAGCACCGATGATTGAACAAGCAAGAGAAATTGTACATAGTTTTAATAGCATTTACGGAGAAACTTTAGTTATGCCTGAAGGTAAATATCCGGATTCAGTTTTTGAAAAAAGACTTCCTGGAACTGATGGCAATGGAAAAATGAGTAAATCAGTTGGTAATTGCATTTATCTATCTGATGATGAAGAAACAATTAAGAAAAAAGTTATGAGTATGTATACGGATCCTAATCATATAAAGGTAAGTGATCCAGGTAAAGTAGAAGGTAATGTTGTATTTACTTATCTTGATGTATTTGCTAAAGATGAAGATTTTGCTAAATATTTACCGGAATATAAAAATTTAGATGAACTTAAAGACCATTATCGTCGTGGTGGTTTAGGTGATGTTGTTATTAAAAAATTCTTAAATAACATTTTACAAGAAACGCTTAGACCAATCAGAGAAAAAAGACATGAATTAGAAAATAATATTGAATATGTCTATGATGTCTTAAAAAGTGGTACAGAAGTTGCTCGGGCAAAAGCAAGGGAAGTTCTTGCCAGAGTTAAGAGAAATATGAAGATAGATTATTTTGAAAGTGATGAATTTAAACAAGAAATAGTTGCTAAATACACTGAAAAATGATAATATTTTAATATAGAAGAAGGGTGATGAAATTTGGCTAGTTTTGATGCACATTTTGCTCCAGATTTATCCAAAACTGTTGCTAGCGATCAAGTTACATTCCAAGGTGAACACTACCGTATTACAGTTTTAACTGAACGGATGGTTCGCTTAGAATATAGCTTAGATGGCCATTTTTCTGATGCTCCAACAACTTTGGTTAAAAATAGAGTATTTGCTTCTCCCACCTTTAAAGTTGAACAAGATGAGAGATATTTAGTAATTACTACTAACTATTTTGTTTTACAATATTTAAAAAATAAACCTTTTTTAGGACCAAAATTTGCTCCCGATTCTTATCTTAAAGTTAATTTGCAAAATACTGATAAAACCTGGTATTATGGTCAAGTTGAAGCCCGTAACTTTAAAGGTGGAGCAGTAAGCTTAGATAATTATAAAGGTAGTGTAAAACTAGATAATGGTCTTTATTCTACTGATGGTTTTGTAATGCTAGATGATTCTGCTAATTTTGAAATAGAAGGCAGTGGATTTTTAGTAAAACCTAATCCTAATAAAGTAGATTTATATTTAATAATGTATAAAAGAGATTTTGGTTTATGTTTAAGAGATTACTTTTTGCTTACTGGCTATCCTGAACTAATTCCAAGATATGCCCTAGGTATCTGGTGGAATAGAGAAAAAATTTATAGTTTTAATGATGCTAAATCACTAGTTAAAGTATTTAATAGAAACAGAGTACCATTTTCCGTTCTGTTATTAAGTGAATTTTGGCATATAAAAGATTCAACAAATTATAATTTGTACAAAACTGGTTTTTCTTTTAATCGTGATTTATTTCCGGACCCTAGTGAATTTATCAAATACATGCATGATCGGGGAGTAAAGATAGGCCTTAATATTGATCCAAGTGAAGGTATTAGAAAAGAAGAAGATAGGTATCTTAATTTTGCAAAAGAATTAAATGTTGGTGATGGTATAACTATTCCTTTTAATGTGTTAGATAAAACATTTATGATTGCATATGTTCACCATTTAATTGATCCAATGCTTGATATGAATATTGATGTTTATTGGCTTGATTATAAAAAAGACTTAAGTACTATCCAAGCTTTAGCTTATTACTATAATCAAGATTTTAAAAGAGTAAAAGATTTTCGACCTTTAGTTTTAACTAGAAGTCCTTTGGTAGCACCTCATAATGCAGGAATTTTATATTCTGGTGAAACAATTGTTAGTTGGCAAACTTTAAAATACTTACCTTTTTATAATTGCCTTGCCGCAAATAAAGGAGTTTCTTGGTGGAGTCATGATGTTGGTGGTTATAAAGATGGCATTGAAGATAGTGAATTATATGTAAGATATGTTCAATTTTCAACTTTTAGTCCTATTTTTAGATTTAGTGCTAAAAGAGGAATATATTATAAAAGGGAACCATGGGTTTGGGATGTTGAAACATTTAATATAGCCCGTGAATATTGTATGTTACGTCAAAGATTAATTCCTTATTTATATACGGCAGCATATGAATATTCCAAAACTGGTAAACCATTAATTCAACCGATTTACTATACCTATCCAGAAATTTATGATGAACCTGTCTATCGTAATGAATATTATTTTGGTAAAAGTTTATTTGTAGCTCCAATTACCAAAACTAAAGAACCGACGATGAATAGATCAGTTGAAAGAATTTTTTTACCTAAAGGAATCTGGTACGACTTTAAAACTGGCAAAAAGTTTGTTGGTAATAAAAGATATGTAGTATTCTACAAAGAAGAAGAGTATCCTGTTTTTGCAAATGCTGGAAGTATTGTTCCTTTAGCTATTTTAGATAAAAATATTAATGATACAACTCCACCAGAAAGTATGGAAATTCATGTTTTCCCTGGAGAAAGTAATATATTTAAACTATATGAAGACGATGGAGTAACTAAACTTTATAAAGATGGTTTTTATATTGTAACAGCTATAGATTATAATTACTTACAAAATAATTATACTTTAATAATTCACCCTGTTGAAGGTAAAACGGAAATCATTCCAAGATATAGAAATTATAAAGTAAGATTTAGAAATACGAGAACTGCAGATAGTGTAGATATTTATATTAACGGTGATAAAGCCAATCTAGAGTATGTTTGCTATGAAGATGAAAATGACTTTGTAGTAGATGTTAAAGGTGTTGATACAACAAAACAATTAACAATCAATTGTAAAGGAAAAGATATTGAAATTAATGCTGTTCGTATTATTAATGAAGATGTTAACTCTATTATTAGTGATTTAAAAATTAAAACTAGTTTAAAAGAAGAAATAGCAAGTATATTTTTTAGTGATTTAGATATAAAAACTAAAAGAATAAGATTAAAAAAATTAAGAGGTTTAGATCAAAGATTCAAAAGAATGTTTATAAAACTACTTGAATATTTGGCAGAAATTTAATATAATAACTTGTAAGCAGATGAAAAAAGAGTAGTAAATTATTTATTCTTACTAGAGATTTAGTGGTTGGTGGAAACTAAAATGAATGGTAATTGAACTTGCTTTTGGATGTATTAGGGTAATTCCTTTATCAATTATAAAGAAGTAAATAAGGTGGTACCACGAATAATTCGTCCTTTGGTATTACCTTTTTTTGTATAATAGGAAAGTTATTTTTTTTAGAAAATAATTGACGTTCAAACGATTGTTTGGTATAATGGGTTTGCAAGGAGGAAATTTGTATGAATGCCATTTTAATAGATTATATCCGAGAGTTGTTAAAAAAATAAATTAAATTAAAAAAATAGGGTGGCGACCACCCGAAGTTGGTCTGTGGAGAGTCTAAAGGATTCAATGAAGCAGAAATGCCTTGTAGTGATGCAAGGAAGTCAAAATAAATTTTGACTTTTGTTCTGGAGGATTTATGAGTGAATGGATAGTGACCTTAATTTGGGGATTAGTATTATTTGTAGTTATATTTGTAGTTAATTATTTTTGGATATTAAAGCATGGCTACAAAAAGATACAAAATAAAAAAGGTAAAAAAAGAAAAAAGGAAAAAAGATTAGAAGACTTTATTGGTTTTTCTTTACTTATTCCGAAATTTAAATTAGATGTTAATAAAATGAATTTAAACTATGTATTTGTTTTATCAAGTTTAGTTAATGCATTTATTATTTCATTTGTATTTGTAGTAATTTATAGTATACCTTGGGATTTACCATTTCAAATACTCCTCGGATTTGTACTTCTCTTTGGGCTTATATATGCCTTATATGAATTATTAGGAAGACACTTAGTTAAGAAAGGTTGGATTAAAGATGGAAACAAAAAAAATTGAAGAAAAATGGCAAAAATATTGGGATGAACATAAAACATTTGAGGCAGTTACAGGTAGTAGTAAGGAACCTTACTATATATTAGTTGAATTTCCTTACCCATCTGGTTCAGGACTACATGTAGGTCATGTTCGAAGTTACACAGCCCAAGATGCAAAGGCCAGAATGATGCGGATGCAAGGGAAAAATGTGCTATTTCCAATGGGCTTTGATGCTTTTGGAGCACCAGCAGAACAATATGCGATAAAAAATCATATTCATCCAAAAGATGCCGTTAAAGAAAATATTAAAACATTTAAAAATCAAATGAAAACATTAGGTTTTTCATTTGATTGGGACCGGGAATTTTCAACAACTGATCCGGAATATTATAAATGGACGCAATGGCAATTTTTAGAGTTTTATAAACATGGAATGGCTTATAAAGCAACAGTTCCTGTTAATTGGTGTCCGAATTGTAAGACAGTTTTATCAAATGAAGATTCAGCAGGTGGCGTATGTGAAAGATGTGGCACTCAAGTTGTGCAAAAAGAAAAGAGTCAATGGATGCTTCGCATGAGTGATTATGCTGAAGACTTATTACAAGGCTTAAACGATACTAACTTTGCGGAAAAAGTAAAATTAGGTCAAATAAATTGGATAGGTAAATCTATCGGAGCAGAAGTAATCTTTAAAATTGCCGGTCACGATGAAAACTTCAGTGTATTTACAACAAGATGTGATACTTTATTCGGAGCAACATATTGTGTTTTAGCACCAGAACATAAACTTGTTGATATTATAACTACTCCGGAACACAAAGATGAAGTAGAAAAATATAAATATGAATGTACACTTAAAAATGATTTAGAAAGAACAGAATTAAATAAAGAAAAAACAGGTGTTTTCACTGGTGCTTATGCGATTAATCCAGTGAATAATGAAGAAATCCCAATTTATATAAGTGATTATGTTCTTGCTTCTTATGGTACTGGAGCTATTATGGCTGTTCCGGCGCATGATGAAAGAGACTTTGAATTTGCTACTAAATTTAATATTCCAATTATAGAGGTTATTGATAGTGGTCAAAGTGAACTTACAGAAGCTTACACTGGTGATGGCGTACATATTAATTCCGGATTCTTAAATGGATTAAATAAAGAAGATGCCATAAGTGCAATGTTAGAATTTTTAGAAGAAAATAAATGCGGTAAAAAACAAGTAAATTATAAAATGCGTGATTGGATATTCTCTCGTCAAAGATTCTGGGGCGAACCAATTCCAATGATTTATTGTGAGTCTTGCGGTTGGCAACCAATGAATGAAGAAGACTTGCCACTACTTTTACCAGATGTTGCCGAATACGAACCAACTGATACAGGTGAAAGTCCACTTGCTAAAATTACAGATTGGGTTAACACAACTTGTCCAAAATGTGGTGGACCAGCAAAAAGAGAAACTGATACAATGCCTAACTGGGCGGGTTCAAGTTGGTATTTCTTAAGATTTATGGATCCTCATAATACACACGAATTTGCATCAATGGAAGCAATGAAATATTGGAATAAAGTAAATTGGTATAATGGTGGTATGGAACATACAGCTAGACACTTACTTTATGCGAGATTCTGGGTACAATTTTTATACAACATTGGTTTAGTACCGAATAAAGAAATGATTTGGACTAGAGTTAGTCATGGTATGGTTCTTGGTAGTGATGGCCAAAAAATGAGTAAATCTAAAGGTAATGTTATTAATCCTGATGATATTGTTAAAGAATATGGTGCTGATACTCTTCGTTGTTATGAACTATTTATGGGAGATTATGAACTAGATTGTCCATGGAGTACCGATTCTCTAAAAGGATGTAAGAGATTCCTAGATAGAGTAATTCGTCTTAAAGACAAAGTTGTTGAAGGTGATTCTTATACCCCTGAATTAGAAACTATAATTCATAAAACTATAAAGAAAGTTGAATACGACTTAAGAAATATGGGATATAATACAGCAATATCTGCCTTAATGATTTTAACTAATAGTTATGAAGCAAAAGATTCCGTAACTGAAGCCGATTACCGAGTTCTACTTACACTTCTAAATCCCATAGCTCCTCATATAACTGAAGAATTAAATGAACAGTTAGGTTATGCGCCAATTTGTGAAGGCGAGTGGCCAAAATATGATGAAGAAAAAACAATTGATAAAGAAAAAGAAATTGGTGTTCAAGTAAATGGTAAAATAAGAGCATCAATTAAAGTATCAATTGATGAATCAGAAGAAGTTACTA
>UREA01000033.1 GCA_900546715.1 uncultured Mycoplasmatota bacterium
CCAGAGGATCGCTTCGAAAAGAAAAAAGATGTAGAAATGATGCTTCAAAGGATAAAGCCGGACTATGAGGAAAAAAGAAAAGACTTGTCTAGCAGTATGATATCACAATTGAAGTTACAAAAGGATAGATGGCAGATTCCAAATGAAATTCAAACAGTATTTCCAAAAGGAACTTCTGCTCAGATACATAGTAAGATTTTTCAAGAAATTTTCAGTCCTCGATATTATAATATAGCAGAGTCGTTAATGCAAAAATATAGATATAATATGAGTGGTGACAGTTTCGCAGAAGAAAAGAGGAACAAACAAATTATAAGAGCGGCAGTGAGAAAATGTGAAAAGCAAATTGGGGAGAATACCGGACGTAATATCAATGGGGATGTGAAAGCTCTGCTGGAAGATCCTCAGTATGGGTTTGTGATTAAGAAGGAAAACAGCAAAGAGTCAGTTAATGACAGAAAGCACAGTGAAAAATATAATTTTTATGAGTTAACAGGAAAGATTCTGGATATGGAGGAGCCTGCTTTTTATAAAGATATTATTCCATTATCAGAAATAGAAAAAAGGTGGTTGTTATCGGTACTAGATGATTCAAAAGTCGATTATTTCTTAAATAGAGAAGAAATAAATGCAGTTAAAAAAAGCATACAGGAAAATGTTTTTACTGATAAAACTTTTTATGATAAAGCTGAACATATTCATATGGAAGTGCTTCCTATGAAATATGTTAAATGTTTTGATCAGTATCATATACAGGATAACCGTAAGGAAAAAGAGTATGTGATGATGTTAGCCAAGGCGATTATAGATAGAAAAACCGTCTTTATCCGATATCATACATTAACTGGCAAGATAAAGGAAGGAAATTATAACCCAATTTTATTAGAGTTCTCAAAGGACCATAATCGTTTTCAGGGATATTTTGAAATTTCTAAAACAAATAAAATAGTGATTTTTAATCTGTCGAATATACAGAATGTTGAGGATACTGAAGAAAAATTCGATATTGAGCAGGCTAAGATGAATTTACAAAATTACTTGAAATGGCAAGGGCTTTCTACAGAAATTCAGTTTAGCGATGAAAAGAATACTGCGGATCGAATTTTGACAGAGCTTGCACCATGGAAGAAGAAATGTACATATGATAAGAACAGTGGAATTTATCAGCTTAAGATTGATTACCAAAGATCAGATCAGTTGGATTTATTGATTCGCCTTATGGGATATGGATCGACAATTCAATTTAAAAAGAAAAACGATCCAATATATATTGAAATTAAAAGAAGGCTTGAATGTCAATTAAAGTGTATAGCAGAAAATGAATGCAAGTAAAAAATAGTTGAAGGCAGTTGCAAAAGAAAAATGCAGCTGCCTTTACTATGTAAAAATTGAATACCGTTTTTTCCTGATATCGAAATGAAAAAAATTGGAAATCCAATATAATGAACTCACAGTTAAGGATAAAACATCAAATAAAGAGAAGGGAGACAAACATATGTCAAAGAGTTTTAAAGAATGCGCAGTAGAAATTGCAAAGGAAGCAGCATGGGCAGGATTTGTAGTAGCAGCGACAACCGCAGTTGAACTGACCCTTTCTGAAATACGAAATAATAGTCAGGACGATGACGATGATGAGGACGATGACGAGTATTATTAATGAGTAAGGAAAAAGATAGGAGGATGATGTAATGAAGAAGAATACAAAGAATGAGTCAGCAAAGGCTTCAAAGAGAAATCAAAGTACTTGGAAGATTGATGTTACGAGTAAAGGTAATACTAAAATACGCGGAAAAAATGAAAATGTAGCCAATACCAATATCACAGTAAATATAAATGTAGCTCAAAATAGTGACATTAAAACAAAATGCATCGTAGGAGAAATGTTGAGAGTTCATAGCTATTTAAAATATAAGGATGATTTGTAGCAGGAAGTTAAAGTTTTTGATAAATATGATAATACTAGTATGGGGGTGTAATTTTGGCAACTGAGGTATTAAGCCTTTTGGGTCATGCGGTTGTTGATGCTGTGGTAATTGTTGTTAAGAGTAAATCTGGAAAGTAATAGAAAGTGAAGAAAAGAACATGCCCCGGTCTGTATGGCTGGAGCATGTTCTTTCTGCATAGATACGTATGGCATATGTGAATTGAAAAGAATAATATGGTTTTAATACCAATACTCCATCAATTCTTGTGTAGTAACAAATCCCATCCCTTTATAAATCTTAAACGCAGCTTCATTTTCCTCTGTCACATGTAGTGTAACTGGGAAGGTGATCTCTGGCTTTTGCAAAAGCACTTTTACTGCATCGCGACCATAGCCTTTTCCCTGATACTCAGGATGAATTGCAAGTCCATAGAGATTTGTCTGGTCTGGCTGGATTGAAGTTAATACAAGGCCGACAATTGTACCGCCTGCAGCAATGCACCAGATGGTTTCTCCAGTATCAAATGACTGCTCTAAGAATGCGATGGAATCTTCTTTTTTCATATCGAAGGCGGCACTGTGAACTGCGACAAGTGCAAGTAAGTCATCTTTTGTTGCCGGATAAAGAGTAACGGTGGCATTATTTTCTGCAATTGCAGCATCCCCAGCCACCTCAGGTCTTTTCTCTAACCTCATCAACACAATACGTTTCTGGATCTGGAACCCAATCTGACCCAATTCGGATAAATTAGCATTATAAAAGAACAAGGGATCTTGTTCTTAACCTAATGCAACATCAAAAATCATCATTACTACAAAACCTAATATGGTAAATAAAGCCATTAGGTTTTTCTTTTTATTTGTTTGACTTTCTGGTATTAATTCTTGAATTACTACATAAATCATGGCACCACCAGCAAAAGATAGAAGAATTGGTAGCAAGTATTGTACTTTTAGAACAAGTATTGCTCCAATAAAGGCAGATATTGGTTCAACAATACCACTAAGAGATCCTAGTAAAAATGATTTGCTGCGAGATAGTCCTTCACGTCTTAATGGTAGAGATACTGCAGATCCTTCTGGAAAATTTTGAATACCTATACCAATTGCAAGCATTATAGCAGCAGATAGTGTTGCTCCTTCAATACCATAAAAAATAGAACCAAAAGCTACCCCAATTGCCATACCTTCTGGTATAGTATTTATGGGTAGTAGTCTTTCAAAAAAATATAGACAGATTTGTCTTTTGATATTTCTATTTTATCAATTAAATTAAGTAGTTTTTCTCTAGTTATAGGTATATTAAATTTAGCATTTAATATGTCTATGATATCTTTTTCTAGTGTTTCATAATTAAATCCATGAGCAGTGCAGTAATCTTTTCTATATTTGTAATTATTACAGCATAAATAGCTATGTTTTTTTTGTTTTCTTATACTTAGATGATGTTTGCATTCATAACAATATAATAAATTATCTAGTAATCTTTCTTCAAGTTTATCACATCTGCTTTGTTTTATTTTAAATGTATTTTGAACTTTTTCGAAATCTTTTTTAGATATTAAGTTGGGGTGGGTATTATTTACTATTATCCAATTACTTTTATCATTATTAATAGTGCGACGGTATTTATAACTTAGTCTTTGGCTTTTGTTTTGAGATAAACATCCGGTATAAATAGGGTTAGTTAATATTTTTTTTATACTTTGATTAGTCCAAGAATTATTTTTGTTTTTACGTAGTTTACTGAATGTTGGAATTTTTTCTTTGTTAAATAATTTTTTTATGTCATTAATAGAATTATTATTTAAATATAATTCAAAAATTCTTTTTACTATATTACTTTCTTTTTTATTAATTATTAATTTGTTTTTATTTGTTTTACTTTGCATATATCCAAGGGGAATGCAACCACCCGTCCAAAGGCCCAGTTCTTGCATTGTTTTTCTAGCACTTCTAATTTTTTTAGATAAGTCTTTTGAATATAAATCATTTAAAATAGCTTTAAACGGGGCAATGTCAATATTAGCATTATCATTTATGGTATCGATATTATCATTGATAGAGATAAAACGAATATTATGAGTTGGAAAATATTCTTCAATTAATTCGCCAGTTTTAATATAATTACGACCAAGTCTTGATAAATCTTTAACAATTACAGTATTAATATTTAAATTATTAATATCTGCAAGTAACTTTTTAAAGCCAGGTCTATTAAAGTTTGTTCCGGTGTATCCATCATCTATATAAGTATTAATTATAGTAATATTATTATCAGTAGCATATTTAATAAGTAAGTTTTTTTGATTACTAATAGATTCATTTTTATCTTCTTTGGATAATCTAATGTATAAATCAGCTTTATAGTTTTGCATTTTTTCTCTTAACTTTCTTTTTAGAAATTAAGTAATATTTAAATTTTTTCATATTAAAAAATATGCAATAAAAAAAGATATATGAAATATCTTAATTGTATTCATCATCATAATCTTGTCTAAATTCATTTATTAAATTACTTAAAATAACAGGATTATTAATTGGTATAACATATTCTTCATTATTTTCTATTACTTCTTGCAATACCAAGTATTCATTTGTTGGTTCTTCTTGTGCGTTTATTCCAACAGATAAAAAGTATTTGGTATTATCGATGGTTGATTCCATTAAAAGCAGATAGCTTTTGCCATTTTCTAAATTTATACAATCATTTACTTTCATCTTGTAACTCCTTTATTTAATTCTTTATTTTTGTCATATATCTTTTTTAAATTATGCATTAGTCTAGATTTTTCGCTAGATTTTAGAGTTTGATCAGCATCAATAGTTCTTACTAAGTTTGCAAATTTGTCTTTGTCAAATACTTCGGCGTTTTTTATTGCTTTAATTTCTTGATTATATTTTTTGTATTGTTCTGATTTAGTTTTAGGAAGTAGAGCCCCAGTAACACCTAGAAGGCTACTTGCAGCACCAACTCCTAAAATGGTATTAGTAGTAGTTGCGGAAGCAGCTAAGGTGCTTTCAGCAGTAGCAACAGCAGAAGCCGCAAAAGAGGATAATTCCATTCCCCCAATAGTCCATACTCCAGCAGCAGAATTGTAAAGGGCAGTAGTTCCAGCTAAACTTTCTAAAGTGCTAGCAAGGGATACATTAGTTGCATGAAGAGCACTTTGAGTGGCTACTTCAGCTCCATGCCAGAGAAGAGAGTTATTTACCATTGATGAGCTAATGGTAGATATTTCAGCTGCTTGCATGGCTGAAGTGATTGCTGGCATTAAAGTAGAGAAGGCAATAATTACAGTAGCAATGATTCCTGCAATAGCTAGAGCAATAAGTATTTGCTTTTTATGTTCATTTAACCATGATAAACTTTTTTTACCAACAACTTTAATTTTTTGACCGAATGTTATATCAGAGTTTTGAGGTTGAGAAGAACTTGGCCCTTCTAATTTTTGATTTTGGGTTTGGGCAATTACTGGTTCTACTGGTTCATTTTTTAATTCGTCTTCACTAACCTTTGTAGTAGGTGCTGATATTACTTCTTGTGGTTCTTTTTTTTCTTTAGTTTCTTCTTTAACTTCTTCCTTTTTTTCTTCTGGTGGTAGAATATCTAGAGTTTCAATTTCTTCGGGTTCAGGTAAAGTTCTTGTATCTAAATTTTTATTATTTACTAAAGTTGTTAGTTCTTGATTTTTCAATTCATCTACAACTTTAGGTAATTTAGGGTTTATTAGCATGAAATATAGGTCATCAGAAAGTTCTCCTAAGTTGGTTTTCTTTCTTAAATGTTGGTAATCAAAAATATGTTTCATATTACTAAAATTATGTTTTAAATAATCTTGCATTTTAAGAAGACTTTGATACTCTATATTTTCTTCATAGTTTATACCATTCATATTTTGTAATTTTTTGATTCTAGCAGAAACTCGAGCATATTCATTATCAAAGACTACTTGAGGATTTAGTATTTTTTTGCTTATTTCATCTAGACCCGCGATATTAGCTAAATCTTCATATTCGTATTTATATTTTAAATCGAGAAAATTATTATCTAGAAGTTCTTTCATCCTAAGAAGAGCATTATATCGTTCAACTTCACTTTTTAGAATGTTTCTTGCATCACTTGCTAGCATGAATTCACCACGAGTTTCATTTTTGGATGCTTCTAGTATCTTTTCAAGTAATTCATTTATTTTCTTTTTTTCTTCTTCGATGTCTTTATCTTGTGTTTTGCTCGGATTTAACATGGTTTGGTAGTCTTGTTCAGAAACTTTTAAACCAGAAATTTCACTTAGTTCTAAAAATTCATTAGGATTTTTAAGATCCTTAAAATTATTATTTAAAAGTTCTTTCATTCTAAGAAGAGCATTGTATTTAGTAATATTTTCTTTTAATATATTATTTTTATCATTAGCTATTATAAATTCACCACGATTTTCATTTGTTGAAGATTGTAAAATATTAGTAATTTCACTATTAACTCTTGCTAATGTATTTTCTAAAGCTACGTTCATACAATCACTCCTAGTATAATTTTAGCACAAAAGTTTTAAAAAAACTACCCAAAAATACTATACCATCTGGTATGTTATGTAAAGTTATAGAAGATATGAGCATAACTATTCGTTTAGTATTGTGAGAAGTATTTTCTTTTTTGGCTGTTAGCTTATCAAAAAGGATATCTCCAAGAAATAAAAGTAGACCACCGCTGAAGAAACTAATTGATACTACTAGCCAGGGAATCATACCTAAATTATTAGACATTTCTATGGCTGGTGATAAAAGAGAGAAAAATGTAGCTGCAATCATTACACCTGCTGCAAAACCTAGCATGGCATCAAGAACGGTTTTATTGACTTTTTTAAATAAAAAAACTACTGCTGAGCCTAGTGAAGTTATCCCCCAAGTAAAAAGACATGCAATAAATGCCATTAAGGGATATGATAAATTTGTAAATAGATTGAACACCGTAAACCTCCTTTTATACTAATATGGTATGTTCTTAAAAATTATTGGTGATTTTACTTTACAAAAATGGTGAAAATAGATATAATAACTTTTAGTTTGGGAGGTCACTATGCAAAACATACCAGTAATTATTTTAAAAGAGTTAATTATCCTTCCTAATCAGGAAATAAAATTAGAATTAAGTAATCCTATTAGTCAAAAAACTGTAGCTTTAGCAACAAATAAAAATCACAGTGAAATATTAGTTATTGCTCCGATAGATACTTTTGAAGAAGAACCAGGTGTTGATGATTTACCTAAAGTAGGTGTTATTGCCAAAATTAAAAGCCGTATTGCAACAAATGGCGGTATGCAAGTTGTTTTAAGGGGAGTTAAGAGAGTTGCTGTTACAAAGTATTATAATGGATTTGATGATATATTATATAGTGAAATTATGTATATTGATTTGCCGGCGTTAGTTAAAACTGAAGAAGCGGCGATACTTAGAAAATTAAATGGTGTATTAAAAGAATATATTGATAGTTCTAATCATTTGTCTAATGATGTTTTAAGTGTTGTAACTAATAAAGATTTAAATAAAACAACGGATATTATTGCTTCTTTTTTACCATTTGATATTGCTAAGAAGCTTAGATATATGCAAGAGATAAATCCTATTAAAAGAGCTAAAGCATTAATTGTAGATATGGAAGAAGAAATAAAGATATTAGAACTTGATAATGAACTTGATGCTAAGGTAAATGAATCTTTTAATGAAGATCAAAGAAAATTTATTTTAAAAGAGAAAATTAAAATAATAAATGAAGAATTAGGAGAACAAAGCGCTTTAAGTGAAGTGAAGAGATTTAGGGAAAAAATGGATGCTTTGAGACTTCCTAGTAAGGTTGCGGGGAAAGTAGATTCAGAAATTAAAAAATTAGAATTTATGAATGAATCTTCCCCAGAATTTAGTGTCATTAGAAATTATTTAGATTATTTACTTAGTTTACCTTGGAATAAATCTACTAAAGAAACTGCTAATTTTAATAAAGTTAGAGAATGCTTGGATAATACGCATTATGGACTTGATGAAGTAAAATCGAGAATTACAGAATATGTAGCTATTAAAAATATTAATAAGGATATTTTGGCTCCAACTATATGTTTAGTAGGTCCTCCAGGGGTAGGTAAAACAAGTATAGCAATGTCTATTGCTGATGCCTTAAATCGCAAGTTTTATAAAATAAGTGTCGGAGGATTGAATGATGCAACTGAACTTATTGGTTCTAGAAAAACTTATTTAGCATCTTCTCCTGGTAAAATTATTGGGGGAATTAGTAAGGTTGGAGTTAATAATCCTGTTATTTTAATTGATGAAGTAGATAAAATGGTTAAAGATTATAAGGGAGATCCAGCGAGTGTATTATTAGAGGTATTAGATCCAGTGCAAAATAAGAGTTTTGTCGATAATTATTTGGAAGAACCTTTTGATTTATCCAATGTGTTATTTATTTTAACAGCTAACAAACAAGAAGATATTCCTTATGCTTTGATTGATAGAGTAGAGGTTATTAATTTAAATAGTTATACTTTGTTTGAAAAAAAAGATATTGCTAGAAAATATTTACTTCCTAAGATATGCGATGAACATAAATTAGTTGAAAAAGAACGGTTTAGTGATGAAGTAATATTATTTTTAATTAATAATTATACTCATGAAGCGGGAGTAAGAGAACTTACAAGAGTACTAACTAGTTTAGTTAGAAAAATGGCTATTAATAATATCAAGACTATTAATAAAGATAAAATTATTAAAATTTTAGGTAATCCAAAATATAGTGTTGAAGCATTAAAGGAAGATAATATTGGTGTTGCGAGTGTTCTTGCTTATACGGCTTTTGGAGGGGAAGTTACTAGTGTAGAGGTGGTATCAACTGCTGGTAGTGGCAAAATTATTACTACAGGTAATTTAGGAAATGTATTAAAAGAAAGTATTGAGGTAATTACGACTGTTGTAAAAAATAAATATAAATATAATTTAAATAAATTAGATTTACATTTTCATTATTTAAGTGCTGATGCTAAAAAAGATGGCCCTTCAGCAGGTCTTGCTTCTATTGTTGCACTAATGTCAATGTATGAAAAAAAGAAAATTCCTAGTGATATAGCATTTACAGGAGAAATATCTTTAAATGGCAATATTTTAAAAATTGGTGGTTTAAAAGAAAAACTAATTGGGGCTTATAATAATGGGATAAAGAGTGTTTATATTCCTAAAGATAATGAGCTTGATTTAGTTTATTTGCCGCAGATTATTAAAGATAATATGGAAATTAATTTGATAAGTAATATTGATGAGATATATACAAAATTATTTAAATAGAGTATAATGTCTATGAATGGTGGTGTTAAAGTTGAATATAAAAAGTATTTATGAAAATATAGAAATAGTAAAGATAGTAAATGAAATAGATGGTTATATTACAAACTTTACAAATGATACAAGAAAAATAAAAAATGATGGATGTTATTTAGGAATTAAGGGCGAAAATAATGATGGTAATTTATTTTATATGGAAGCTTTTAAAAATGGGGCAAAAGTAGTAATACTTGATTATTATGAAGAAAATAAAAGTGATTTAAAGTATTTGGAGGAAAATAATAAATCAATAATTGTTGTTCAAGACACTACTAAAGCTCTAGGAGATTTAGCAAGATATAAAAGAAGTATTTTCAAAAAAGATGTTATTGCTATTACAGGTTCTGCTGGTAAAACTTCAACTAAAGATATTGTTTATAGTGTTTTAAAAGAAAAATATAAAGCTTATAAGACATGTGGTAATAAAAATAATCATATAGGACTTCCTTTAACGATACTTAGTATGGATGAAAATACCGAAATTTTAGTTTTAGAAATGGGAATGAATCATTTTGGAGAAATAAGTTATTTAACAAGTATTGCTAGACCAAATGTTGCTATTATTACTAATATTGGAACAGCTCATATAGGTAATTTGGGTAGTCGTGAAAATATATTAAAAGCAAAACTTGAAATACTGGAAGGAATAGATAAAAATGGTTATTTAATAATTAATAATGATAATAACTTATTACATGAATGGTATTTAGCAAATAATGATAAGTTTAATATTATCACTATTGGTATTCATAATAATTCTGATTATTTAGCAACTGATATATCTGTTAGTAATAACTCTAGTACGTTTAAAGTTTTAAATAAAGAATATTTTGTGCCGGTTTCTGGAGAACATTTTATTTATAATGCTTTAATGGGTATTGCAGTTGGTAATTTATATCACGAAGAATACAAAGATATTTATGAAGGAATTAAGACATTTGAACTTAGTAGTAATAGAATGAATATAATAAGTAGGGAATCAAATATAACAATTATAGATGATTCTTATAATGCTAACTATGATTCTATGAGTTATGCTATTAAGTATTTAGGAGCCTTGAGTGGTAGAAGAATTGCTGTTTTGGGTTCAATGTTTGAACTGGGTGATTATACAGAAGAATTACATCGTAAAATTGGTAAATTAGTAGTTGATGAAGGAATAGATATATTAGTTACAGTAGGTAAGGAAGCAAATTATATTTATGAAGAAGCTAAAGAAAAAATAAAGGCAATACATTTTGATAGTAATAGTGATGCTATCAAGTTTTTAAAGAGTATTATAAAAGAGGGAGATTATATACTTATTAAAGCAAGTAACTCAATGAAATTTAGTGAAATAGCCTTAGCATTAAGATAAGGGGAGTTATGAAATTAGGGGTTTTGTTTGGTGGCGCGTCTAGTGAACACGAGGTAAGTGTTGCAAGTGCTTGTAGTGTGGTTGGGTCTTTAGATAAAGATAAATATAAGATATATCAAATATATATTACTAAATCTGGAGACTGGTATCATGTGCTAGAAGATATGCCTAAAAATTCTTTTGGGTGGTTACCTAAAAGAAAAAAGAGGATTAAGAATGTTTTTAAATTCTTGAGTAGTATGAATTGTGTGATACCAGTAATTCATGGGAAAAACGGTGAAGATGGCGCTATTCAAGGCATGATGCAAATGCTTAATATTCCATATGTTGGTTGTGGAGTGCTTACTAGTAGCATATGTATTGATAAAGTATTCACTAAATATGTTTTAAAACATGCTGGTATTAATGTTGTACCAGATTTATATATTAAGTGTGATAACAATAATTTTTATTTAGTTAGTGATTCTTTTGATTATAAAGAATTAAGTGTTTTAGAAATTGATAAATTAATTCAAAATAAATTAAATTATCCAGTATTTGTGAAACCTGCAAGAATGGGTTCATCAGTGGGAGTATGTAAGGTTAGTGATTTAAATGAATTAATTGATGCCTTGTATAATGCCAAAAATCTTGATGATAAAATATTAATTGAAAAAGCTATTAATGGCCGTGAACTGGAATGTGCAATTTTAGGTAATACTGCCTCAGTTTTAGGTGAGATAAAAAGTGCTGATGTGTTTTATTCTTATGATGCTAAATATAAAAATGAGGAATCTAAGACTATAATACCTGCAGATATTGATCAAAATATTATGGATAGTATTAGAGATATTGCTCTAAAGATATGTCGAGTTCTAGAAATTGATACATTATCAAGAATTGATTTTTTCTTAGAAGATAATACTAATAAGATATATTTAAATGAAATAAATACACTACCGGGGTTTACTGATATTAGTATGTATCCAAAATTAATAGAATATGGTGGTATTAGTTATACTGAATTACTTGACAGATTAATTAATTTAGCCAAATTATAAAAATTGGCCATGCTTGAATCCCAGTGTTTATGGGGGTAAAAAGAAAAGTATGGCAAATTCGGAATCGATTCCGAATTTGCCATAAATAAAAAGCACCTATAACAAGAAAGGTACTATTATTAAAACTATACTTAATATTAAAGATATTTTACTTAAGAATAAATCTAGTGGAGTAATACATTCACTAGGTTTTTTAGTATTAATAAACATTTCATATGTATCATTAATTTTAGGATTAAATCCTAATATTTTATATCTGGTATTATCACTTGTATTATATTCTTCACCTTTAAACTTATATTTATAAAAATAAACATACATGTTTTTTTGATATGTAGTTTTCTTTATTA
>UREA01000034.1 GCA_900546715.1 uncultured Mycoplasmatota bacterium
TTGATTTTTTGATAATATAATAATAACATAAAGTGGTTGTTTATACAAAATAGAGAGCAAAACGGAAGGAATATATATAAACCTTCCGTTTTTAAGGACTAAAAACTGTCCAGTAATAAGATTCGTTTGGGGGATTAATAATTAAAAAATGGAAAGCAAATGCTTTCCATTAATTAGTTGCGTATGACTTAATAAATTTTAATATTTCTCTGTCGCTTGGGACTTTTCCTTCAACACATTTATTATTGTTAATAATAAGAGCAGGTATGTTTTTAATATTATACTTTTTCATTGATTCTTGGTCGTCTTTGAGTTCTATTTCAACAGCTTCATCATAATTATTTACGGCTTTTAATAAAGCTTTTCTTAATTTAATTCCATTGCTACAATTACTACCAATAATCTTTATCTTCAAATGCTTCACCTCACTTCCATAAACATCATATCGTAATTTAGTGAAATTAATATGTTCAAATTAAGAAAGATGTGTTAAAATAAAGTAGTGATATTATGAAAAATAAAGGATTTACGTTAATTGAACTTATAGTTACTATTACTTTAATAGCAATTATATCTGTTACCATTGGAGTTAGTGTTAGTGGAATGTTAGGTCGTCAGGATGAAAAAGATGCTGAAGATATGAAAGCTACTATTGAGTCGGCGGCATGTGTGTATGTTGAAGTAAATAATATTACTGGTAATACTAGTGTTTCTTTAGATGAATTAGTTAAAGAAGGATTGTTAGATAAAGATTTAACTAATCCATTAGATAATACGACATTATCTGGTTCTGTTGATATAACTTGGGATAATGGAGAAAAAACTTGTACCTATAAATTTCCGGGATTAGATGAATAAATGCTATAAAAAATTTAATAAATGTGTTATACTTAAGGTGGGATTATTATGAAGAATAAAAAGAGGACATTAATTATTTTGTTGGTTTTAATTATATTTTTGGTATTAATACTTGGAATAGTGGTACTTTTTGGTGGTATTAAAGATAAAGAAATAAAAGAATTTTATCAAAATATAGAAGAAGCCACTTGTGAGTATGCTGAAGGAGAAAATATAACTGAATCATTGTGTGATGCTTTTAATAATTTATGTCATGTGAAATATGATACTCTTATTAGTTGGGGGTATTTAGACGAAAATTTGGAAAATCCTGCAACTGGAGAAAGGGTTAGTGAAGATGATACTAGTTATGTAGAAATAACTTGGGAAGATAATAAAATGATTTGTACATTTAAAGAGGGTTAAATATGGAAGAAGCAATTATAGATGTTTTAAAAGATGAGACTAAAGGACAAACAATAGATGAAATAAATAAAAAGTTACATTATAAGTCTATTAAAGGAATCAGTGATTTACAAGAAACTTTGGATAAAATGACTACTGAAGGGATACTTCATAAATCCAAAAAAAGAGAATATTTGCTGATGAGCAATACTAAAACTTTAAAATGTGGTTTTTTACGTGTTAATAGAAGTGGAAATGGCTTTGTAGATATAGAGGATGGTCCAGATATTTTTGTGCGTGGTGAAAACTTAAATGGAGCAATTAATGGGGATTTTGTCGAAGTTGATTATTCTACTCATAATAACGAAGCTTATGTAATTAAAATATTAAAAAGAGATTTAAATAACTTAGTTGGAGAAATGGTTAATGTTGGTAATCATTTAATTTTTAAAGCAGATGATGAAAAACTAGATATAATTGTGAAACTGACTAAAGATAGCTTAAAACAAGTTGTAGAAGGCCATAAAGTAGTAGTTGAAATTATTAAAGAATTAGGAAAAAAAACTTATTTAGGACAAGTAATAAAAATTATTGGACATAAAAATGATCCGGGAGTAGATATTATGTCTATTGCTTTAAGACATGGTATTGAAGTTGATTTTAATGATGCTGTAATTAAAGAATTAGAATTTATTCCTAGCGAAGTTAGTGAAAGTGATAAATTAGGTCGAAGAGATTTAACTAAAGAGATGATTTTTACTATTGATGGTGATGATACCAAGGATATAGATGATGCTATAAGTATAGAAAAAAATAATGATAATTATATTTTAGGAGTTCATATTGCAGATGTTTCGTATTATGTAAAAATGGGTTCAGCACTTTATGATGCGGCGTTTACTAGAGGAACTTCAAGTTATTTGGCAGATACTGTAATCCCTATGATTCCCCATCAATTATCTAATGGCATATGTTCACTTAATCCAGGGGTTGAAAGACTTACTATTAGTTGTGTTATGACTATTAATAGTAAAGGCAAAGTGATAGATTATGATATATTTCCATCAGTAATAAAATCTAGAAAACAAATGACTTATAAAAATGTTAATAAAATTTTAGAAGAAAATATTATTCCAGAAGGTTATGAAGAATATGCTGATACCTTAAAATTAATGGCTGAACTTGCTAAGATATTACGGGCAGAAAAAGTTTCGCGAGGATATATTGATTTTGGTTTGGATGAAGCTAAAATTGTTCAAGATGAAAAAGGTAGAGCAATTGATGTAGTTAAAAGAGAACGTGGTGTTGGGGAAAATTTAATCGAAGACTTTATGATTGTAGCTAATGAAACAGTAGCAACACATGTTACTAATATGGATTTACCATTTATATATCGGGTTCATGATCTACCTAATAGTGAAAAAATTGAAGATTTTAAAAATTTAATTAAACAAATGGGGTATCAAATACATACTAATTTAAGTAAAATAACTCCTTTGACTATGCAAAGTGTATTAAATGAACTTAGGGATAAAAAAGAATTTAGTATATTATCAGATGTACTACTTAGAAGTATGAAAAAAGCTATTTATAGTACAAATAATATTGGCCATTTTGGTTTGGCATCAACAAATTATACGCATTTTACTAGTCCGATTAGAAGGTTTCCGGATTTAACTGTTCATCGTTTACTTAGAACTTATCTTTTTGAAAAAAGAATAGATATGGAAACAATAAATTATAATGAAAAGTATTTGATTGATGTTGCGAATATCTCTAGTGAAACTGAAGTTGCTGCTCAGGAAGCGGAAAGAGATGTTCTTGACATGAAAATGGCTGAATATATGGAATCACATATTGGAGAAGAATACGAAGGCATTATTAGTGGAGTAACTAACTTTGGAATGTTTGTTCAGTTAGAAAATTTAGTTGAAGGGTTAGTACATATTAGTTCTTTAGATGGCTACTATGAATATATTCCTGAAATATTATCTTTAGTTAGTGAAAGAAAAAGATATCGTTTGGGAGATAGTGTTAGAGTAGTGGTAGTTGCTGCTAGTAAAGAAGCAAGTACAATTGATTTTGAACTAGTGGGGGATAAAAATGGAGATCAAAAATAAAAAGGCATACTTTAATTATTTTATTAAAAGTGAGATTGAGGCTGGAATAGTACTAAAAGGTACAGAAATAAAATCTGTAAAAAAGGGTTCGATAAATATTACAGATAGTTATGTTAGAATAAAAGAAATGCAAGCATATATTATAAATATGTTTATAGAAAAGTATGATAATGCAAGTATATTTAATCATGAAGAGGCAAGAGAAAGAAAATTACTTTTGCATAAAAAGGAAATAAAGAAGTTGTTATTAGAAGTAAAACAAAATGGTTTTACATTAATTCCTTTAAAAGTTTATCTTAAAGGTGGTAAAGCAAAAGTTTTAATTGGGGTTGCTAAGGGTAAAAAACTTTATGATAAAAGAGAAACTATTAAAAAAAGAGATGAATTAAGAGAAAGAAGGTAGTAAAATGAAAGTAAGAAAGAAAGGTCGTGGATCTAAAAAAGGATTATATATTACCATAAGTGTTATAGCAATATTGTTAATTGTGGCATCTGTTTTATGGGTAAGTGGAGTGTTTAAAGGTAAGGAAGAAGAAGTTAAAAATAATACGGAAGAAGTAATACCAAATGAACCAGAAGAAAAGAAATTACAAATAGTTGATGTAAATTCTAATTCTCGTCCTTATGCAGTTATGATTAATAATATAAATGTAGCAAGACCTCTTCAAAGTGGATTGCAAGATGCATATATTATTTATGAAATAATTGTTGAAGGTGGTATTACAAGATATATGGCATTGTTTTTAGATCAAGATACTGAAAGAATTGGTTCAATTCGTAGTGCTAGACATTATTTTTTGGATTATGCTTTAGAAAATGATGCAATTTATGTACATCATGGACAAAGTCCACAAGCTCAAAGTGATTTTAGTAAATTAGATATTGATAGAATTGTGGTGGATAACTCAAAAACTGGATGGCGGGATAGTTCTTTAAATGTAGCAACAGAACATCGTTTATTTACAAGTATTGAAAAGCTTAATAGTGGGTTAGGTAATATTAGAACTGAGAGGGATAATGATTTATTACTTGATTATAGTATTGATGAACTTAATTTAAGTGAGTATGAGAATGCTAAGGTAGCAAATAATATAACTATTAAATATTCAGGATATATTACAAATACTTATGAATATGATAGTGAATCTGGCGTTTATAAAAGATTTGTTAATGGTGATGCACATACTGATTATGTAACTAAGGAACAATATACTTTTAAAAATATAATAACTTATCAAGTAGATAATTATACAATAAATGATGGGGAAAATAAAGGAAGACAAGATATTGAAAATATAGGTTCAGGAACTGGTTATTACATAAGTGGTGGTTATGCAGTGCCTATAACTTGGGAAAAGAAAAGTAGAACAAGCCAAACTAAATATTATTTAGAAAGTGGTGAAGAATTAGTAGTTAATGATGGTAATACATTTATTCAAATTCAACCAGAGGGTCAAACATTAACTATAGAATAAGGAGGCAATATGTTAGATTTTGTAGAACAATATTATATTTTATTTATTGTAATTAGTGTTTTATTAATTTTTTCATTAATAGGTTATTTTGTTAATGAAAAAAATAAAAAAGGGACTAGTTTTAAAATTAATAGTAATGAAGCAGATAATTTAAATATTGCTAATGATACTAATAATAATGTTAATATTGCCAATAATATTGCTGATAATATGTCAATAAATGATATTATAAATAAAAACGTTGATAACAAATAAATATATTAAAGTCCACTAAAGGACTTTTTATTTTATTGAATTTTTGATATAATTAATTAGTCACAAGGATGGTGTTTAAATGAATTTGTCTGTAATATGGGATATATTTACCAAAATACTTGATATATGTTTTGTGTGGATTGCCTTTTATTATATATTAAAAAATGTTAAAAATAATATTAAAATGGTATTGATTGTTAAAGGAGTAATTTTAATATTACTTGTTAAATTATTAAGCGATTGGCTAAACTTATATACAGTTGGTGTAATACTTGAATATGCAATTCAATGGGGACCACTCGCAATAATTGTTATATTTCAACCAGAAATTAGAAGTGTTTTAGAGTCAATTGGTAGAACACAACTTTTAGGTAGACATAAGATTTTAACTGTTGATGAACGAGAAAAAGTAGTTTATGAAATAATGCGAGCTGTAGAATATTTTCGTAAAAACCGAATTGGAGCATTAATAGTAATTGAAAGAGAGATCTCTTTGGAAGAATATATCAAGAATGCTACAAAAGTTTATGCTGATTTAACAGATTCGCTTTTGGAAACAATATTTTTTCCAAATTCTCCACTTCATGATGGTGGTGTAATAATTCAAGGAGACCGCATTACTTGTGCTGGTGCTGTATTGAAGACTAGTATGAATCCTAATTTGTCTAAAAGGCTTGGTACAAGGCATAGAGCAGCATTAGGAATAGCTGAAGAAAGTGATGCAATTGCTTTAGTTGTATCTGAAGAGACTGGTAGACTAAGTATTGCTGTTGATAGTAATTTGCATTATAATTTGGAATTAGATCAATTTAGAATGATGTTAATTGATGAATTAAAACCAAAAATGGAAGTCTTCTTTGAAGCTGATGAAAGTGAAGGTGAAGACGAAGAATGATAACAAGATTTTTCAAAAAAATTTATCGATTTATTGATAAATATATAGTTGTACCAATAAGTAGGGCTGTGTATTATTTATCAAAGAAGTTTAAGAAAAACCAAGGTAAGTTAGATAAAGTTTTAAATAAACCAAACTTTTTGATTTATTTATCATTAATAATTGCAGTAGGTCTATTTTTGCTAATCGATTCTAAAGTAATAACATTAGTAGAAACAGAAGCTGAAGTAATAGCAAATGTACCTGTAGTAGTTAATTATAATGAAGAAGCTTATGTAGTTGAGGGAGTTCCTGAGACTGTTGATATTACTATAACTGGTAGAAAAAGTGATATATATTTAGCAAAACAACTTGGAGAATATGAAGTTATTTTGGATTTATCTGATTATAAGCCTGGAGATACTCCATATAAAGTATATTTCACATATTCTAAGTCAATTGATTCTTTAAGTTATCAATTATCTCCGGAATATGTTCAAGTAACTATTAAGAATAAAGAAAGTCAAGTTAAATCAATTGATTATGACTTACTTAATATTGATGCTCTAGATAGTAGATTAAGTGTTGAATCTGTGACATTAGATCAATCAGAAGTAGTTGTTAAGGGTGGTAGTGATGCACTTGATACTATAGCTTCTGTTAAGGCTTTAATAGATTTGGAAAAACAAGAATTTAGTGAAGCTGGTACATATGATGTTGATAATATAGAACTTGTGGCGTATGATTCTAATGGTAATAAATTAGATAATGTTGAAATAGTACCAGAAACCATTAGTGCAACCATTGTACTTGATAGTTATTCTAAGACTGTGCCACTTAATGTTCAAACAACTGGAGAACTTGTAACTGGTAAAGCAATAGCTTCTATACTGATTAATAATAATACTTCATATTCAATTACTATCTATGGAGATGAGGCAGAACTTGAAAATATTGAAAGCATTCCAGTGACAATTGATGTATCAGATATGGGTAATGAATCAACAAGAACTTATCAGGTAAATATAAGAAAACCTAATGGTGTTCGTGATATGTCAACTGATAATGTTGAAATTACAGTTACATTTGGTGATGAAGAACAAAAAACAGTTATTTTAACTAGTAATTTTGAAAATAGAAATATTGGAAGTGGTCTAACGGCGAATCCAATTGCTGGTCAAGAGATTAGTGTTCAAGTTAAAGGGGTAGCTTCAGTTATTGAAGATATTGATGCTGAAGATATTCAAGCTTATATTGATTTGGAAGGATTGAGCGCTGGAGACCATGAAGTTGAAGTGAAAATAGATAATAATAATCCACTTGTAAGTTATGTCGTATCTAATACTTTGCGAATTAGAATTACGGAAAATTAAAAGAGACTAGAAATTAGTCTCTTTCTTCAAAATTCATAAATAATATTCCAATGTTGATAAGTCCTGTTATACCAACAAGAATATATATTATTTTTTCTAAAACTGGTACGCTTTCAAATAAAGTTGTTACTAAATTAAAATCGAATAATCCAATAAGGCCCCAGTTGAGAGCTCCAATAATAGTGATTACTAAAGCTATTTTTTGCAACGTTACCAAAATATCACATCCTTTACTCTTATGATTACCAATTATTTTTTAATTATACATGTATATTTTGTTTTTTTAAAAATATATTTAATTAGAAAAGGGGAATTGGTAATGAAGAAAATTTTATTGTTAGTAGCATTTATGCTTCTTACTTTAACTGGATGTGGTGAAAAAAATATTGATGATGCCATAAATGAATTTAGTAAAGATGTGGAAAATAGTAAATCTTATAAATTAAATGGAACTATGGAAATCAGTAGTGGTGAAGAAGTATTTACTTATAATATTGATACTTATTTTATGAAAGATAATTATTATAAAGTAATACTTGTTAATCAAACTAATAACCATGAACAAATAATTCTTAAAAATCCTGATGGTTTATATGTAGTTACTCCAAGTTTAAATAAAAGTTTTAAATTTGATAGTGTTTGGCCAGAAAATTCATCACAAGCATATTTGTTACAAAATCTAGTTAATGATGTTAAAAATGATTCCGAAGCTACACTAGAGGCAACAGATGATGGTTATATTATTAAAAGTACTGTAAATTATCCTAACAATGAAGAACTTACTTATCAAAAAATTTGTTTTGATGATGATATGAATATTAAAAAAGTTGAAGTTTATAATAGCGAAGATATAGTAAAGATAAAAGTAACATTTAAATCAGTAGATTTGAAAGCAAAATTAGATGAAGATGACTTTTTGTTAGATGATTTAATTGATACTGAGACAAATACTGGTAGTGAAAATGAATCTGGTACAAATACTAATAATAATGAATGTGGTACAGATAATTGTGATGAACAAAATATTTGTGAAGGCGATACTTGTGAAGAAGAGACTAATGCAACATTAGATAGTATTATTTATCCATTATATATACCATCAAATACGCATTTAAGTAGTAGTGAGACAATTGATACAGAAACTGGTGAAAGAGTTATACTTACATTTAGTGGTGATAAAAATTTTGTTATAGTGGAAGAAGTTGCGAAAGTAAGTAATGAATTTGAAGTAATTCCGGTGTTTGGAGATCCATTAATGCTTAATGAATCAGTGGGTGCTTTAAGTTCTAATTCAATTAGTTGGCATTCTGGTGACATAAGTTACTATCTAGTTAGTAGTGATTTATCAACTTCGGAATTAATAAGTGTTGCTAAATCTTTAGGAAATACATCAACTGTAATATCAACAAAATAATATAAATAAGCTCTCAGATTTGGGAGCTTATTTTGGTAAATCTCTTTAATTGCCTTGAAAAATTGTTGTAAGTTTTGTATAATAGCAATTAGGGAGGAAAAACATGGCAAAAAATAAAGTTAAGTTAAATGATAAAAGTGATAATAAAAATAAGAAGAAAAACAATAAATTAAAAAACGAAAAGTATATTAGTGATGATGCTAGAGAAATGCGTAGATTCGTTATTATATTATTTAGTGTTATTATTGTTGTATTAATTGTTTATGGAGTATCTAGGGTTTTAATAGATGAACCGGAAGAAAATTCTGGAAATGCTGTTACTCCAGGAGTAATCGATTATGATATGGTTAGTGTTGGAACAATGCTTAATCGAAGATATGATGAATATTATGTAGCTATATATGATGAAGATGATCCAAGAGCTATATATTACTCAACTATCATAACTTTATATACAGATACAGATGATGCTATTAAAGTATATTATTGTAATTTAGGTAATTATTTAAATCAAAAGTATAAAGTGAGTGATGGTGGGCATACTAATCCTGATGCTAAAAGTATTTCAGAACTTGCGCTTGGAGATTTGACACTTATTAAAGTAGAGAATGGGGAAATTGCAGAGTATTTGGAAGGACTTGACGCAATTAGAGAAGAATTTGGTGTTTAGAGAAGTGTTTAACTTTTCTTTTTTTTAGGATTGTGCTAAAATTAAGGTGGTGATTCAATTTGAAAAATAATAAAAAAGGGTTCAACTTACTAAGTGTAATAATAGTAATATGTATAACTTCAATTATTTCGGTGTTAACTACGGGAGTAATTGTAACCAATAGTTATAAAAATAATTTGGGGCTTACATATGAAGATTTAGTGAATGATAAAAGTTTAAATGAATTTTTAGAAGTTTATTCTTCAATAATAAATAATTATTATGAAGATGTAGATACAAGTGCTATGATTGATAGTGCCGTAGATGGTATGCTTGATTATTTGGGTGAATCTTATACGACATATTTAGATAAAGATGCAACTGAAGAATTAGAGGAAAGACTTTCAGGTAGTTATCGGGGCATTGGTATTGCGGTTGCTAACAAAGTTATTCAATCAATTACTAGTGGTACTCCAGCAGCGGAATCTGGTTTGCAAGTGGGAGATATAATTACAGGAGTTGATGGAGTAGATGTTACGCAAAAGAGTAATGAAGAGTTAACTGATTTAATTAAAGAAACTGATAAAGATAGTATTAAATTAACTGTTCAAAGAGGAGAGGAAACATTAACTTTTGATATAGGACTTGCAACTATCCCAATATCTGCCGTTAATTATCAGATGTTAGAAAATAATGTTGGTTATCTGCAAATGGAAATTTTTTCTGCGACTTTAGATGAACAGGTTGCAAATGCGTTAGATGATTTAGAAAACCAAGGTATGCAAAAATTAATTATAGATTTAAGAAATAATACTGGTGGGTATTTAGAAAGTGCTGAGGCAACTGCAAGTTTATTTTTAGAAAAAGGTAAACTAATATATTCTTTAGAAAATAAAGATGCTACTGCAGAATATTATGATAAAACAGATGAAAATACTAGTTATCCAATAGTTATACTTATTAATGGTCAATCAGCATCTGCTGCTGAGATTTTAGCTGCAGCTTTAAAGGATAGTTATGGGGCAGTGTTAGTTGGAGAAAAGAGTTATGGTAAAGGTAAAGTACAACAAACTTACAATTTAAGTGATGGATCAATGGCAAAATATACATCTGCACGTTGGTTACGTCCTAATGGAGATTGTATTGATGGTGTTGGTTTAATGCCTGATTATATTGCTAATTTAACATATACTTATGATGATACAGGAAAAATAAATGGTACTATTGATACTCAACTTAATAAAGCAATAGAAGTAATAAGTGCAATGTGATGCACTTTTTTTGCTTATTTTTAGAATTTATTGTATAATCTAATTAAAGAGATGAATTAGATGAAAATAGGAGATAAGTTTAAAATTCATTGTTATAAACATAATGGCAAAATATACCAGGCAAGTGAAGAAGCTATTATACTTGATATATTTGATGATTATATTGTTTGTGGCAATAAAATGGTTACAGTTACAGAAAATGGAGGAAGAAGTTATAGAACTAAGGAACTGGCTATAATTTATTTTTATAAACATAATTGGTTTAATGTTATTGCTCAGTTGAAAAGTTTTGGTTTGTTTTATTATTGCAATATTGCAACTCCATATGTAGTTGATGAGGATATTATAAAATATATAGATTATGATTTGGATTTAAGAGTGTTTCCTGATGATGGTTATAAAATTCTTGATAGAAATGAATATAATTATCATAAAAAGATAATGCATTATCCTGAATATATAGATATAATAGTAAAAAATGAATTGAAATTATTAATAAATATGAAAAAAAAGCATGAAGGACCATTTAATAAAGAGACAATTGAGTATTATCATCATAAATATGATGAATTACAAAAAGATGGTATCATTTAAGAAATTTAGCATAAAATATATAGAAAAACCAAGAAAATCGTCAAAAAAAGGTCAAAATTTGCAAAAAAGTGAAAAAAATTAAAAAAAATTGAATTTTTTTGTTGACAAGTTGGTTTTGATTTGGTATATTACTAGTGCACACACGGAAAAGTGCATGAATGATCTTTGAAAACTGAGTAAAAAAGTCAATTTTGAGTAGCTTTGATTAAACTTAAAAATTGAGATTTAAATTAAATAAATCTTTTTTATTGAGAGTTTGATCCTGGCTCAGGATGAACGCTGGCGGCATGCCTAAGACATGCAAGTCGTACGAAGGAGCCCATTGATATTTAATGAAATATGAAGTGCTTGCACGGATTATGGATTTATTTGGATTTGGATTCTCTCCTTAGTGGCAAACGGGTGAGTAACACGTGGGTTACCTACCTCCAAGATGGGGATAACAATTGGAAACGATTGATAATACCGAATGTGCTCTACGGAGTAAAGGTGCCTTTAAAGCACCGCTTGGAGATGGGCCTGCGGCGTATTAGCTAGTTGGTGGGGTAACGGCCTACCAAGGCGACGATGCGTAGCCGACCTGAGAGGGTGATCGGCCACACTGGGACTGAGACACGGCCCAGACTCCTACGGGAGGCAGCAGTAGGGA
>UREA01000035.1 GCA_900546715.1 uncultured Mycoplasmatota bacterium
TATTACTATCGGACGCACTTTTATACTTATTTTTTCTCGATTCTACCTAGTCTTAATCAAAACTGTCCAGTATTAAGTTATCCTAACGGGATCAGCGGCTGTGCCGCTTCCCCGATTATAGGTTATCGAAGATGTCAGATAAAAGACTGGCCGGACCGCGCGGCCGTTATTATACACAGCGCTGCGATACAGGTCACCCGAAGTGTGCACCCAGAAGGCGTCATAGGAATAACTCGAGTAGCGAGAAATTGTCCATTCGTAAAGTCCCATGTACATCCAGTTATTATTCCTGGCACTACTATAAGAACTCATATTTGTTGTCCAATAACTTGGACTTGCCGCAAAGCCATAATCTGATACATACATTAATCCTATTTTTACACTATATGTTGTTCCTGTACTTTCGGCATCTTGCCAAGTTGCTGGTGTTGCGTAACTTGTTGTATGTCCTCCCACATACCATGTGTGACTTGCTATCTTATTTCTCCATGTACTTCCTAAACTATTCAAATATGTTGTATTTAA
This sequence comes from uncultured Mycoplasmatota bacterium, assembly GCA_900546715.1. Taxonomy (GTDB): domain Bacteria; phylum Bacillota_I; class Bacilli_A; order RF39; family UBA660; genus Onthocola_B. Next base: position 526 of record UREA01000035.1, read on the forward strand.
GTTTGCTGTATTTAAATTGCTTTGACTCCATGTATTATTATTTGTACTATTATTCCAATAATATGTTGCTACTTGTGATTGACTCATATTCCCTTTATAATTACTTGATGTACCAAATGAACTTTGATAATCATCATAATATGCGCCACTACTTCCTGTTTGGCTTGTTGTTGTATAATCTGCTTTTATTAATTTTACTTCATTACCAAACACTCCGATTATTCGATATAGGTTATCACTCGGACATGTACTTGCAGTACTTCCAAAACATACATAATTATTTACTTCTTCACTTGCTCCTGCATATCTATATGAGTTATCTCCTGCCCCGTTGGCTAAACTACTATTATGATAATATAATTTGGTGGCATCTGTTCCATATGAATTATAAAAACTTGTTATACAACTTGCTAAATTATTTCCATTATTACATACTTCTGCTAAATATACTACATTTTCTGTTTCTGCATTTATTGTATATACATTTGAATCTACTCCATTTGTATCTTTTACATATACTTTTATACTGTAATTTGTTCCTGCTGAAAGTCCACTAAAAGTATGGGTATTTGAACTACTACTTTGGTAACTTCCATTATTTATTGAATAATAATATGTTTGGATTGCATTTGTTCCTGCACTTGCACTTACACTTACTGTTATTGAATCATTTGTTACATTTGTTGCTGTGACACTATTGACTGTAGGATTTACATAATTATCTGTTGTTACTTCTATTACTTCTTCATTTGATTCATAACCTTCTGTATCTACTGCATATACTTGAAAAGTATATGCTGTATTTGGTGTTAATTCACTAAAGGTATAATTAGGACTTGTACTGGTCTCATAACTTCTTCCTCCATCCATACTAAAGTAATATGTAGCTACTGGATTTTCTCCTGCATCTACTGTTACTGTTAGTGTTACACTATTTGTTGTTTTAGTGGCTTGTACATTTGTAATAGTAACTACATTATATAAATCAAAGTACACATAACAGGCATCAGACTTATTAGATAATAGATTTACTATACCTTCTTCTCTATTCCACCTTAGTTCTCCACCATTTTCACATCTACTTAAACTTTCATTAAATGCATAATTTCCACTTGGCCATGTGTTAGTTGTACTTTCTTGATATGTTCCATCACTTTGTTCTAACATTAATGTTAGAAAAGAATTATTAATTAATTTTTCAGGTTTTGATTCTGCAAGTGTTGGAGAATCACTCTTACCTAGGTTATAAGCTAGAATAATACCTCCGATTAAAATAAGACTTATAATACTACATAAAACTACTTTTTTCTTGGTTATTTTCATTAAAAATCAATCCCTTTCAGTATCAATTGTATCAGATGTACTTTAAATTTTTTGTTGGATTCTGTATACTACATTAATTATTTTACAACAGATGTGTTCAATAGTCAACATATCTGTTGTAAAAAATGGTATAAAGTTATTGGTGAAAAACATGTATTATACAGATAGGATTGAGTGGATTAGAAATTGTAGGAATGTAACCCAAAAAGAACTGGCAGACTACTTAGGAATAAAGCAACAACAATATGCCAGATACGAAAAAGGAATTAATATTATGCCTATAACTTATTTAGCGAAAATATGTGAATATTTAGATATTTCATCAGATTATATAATAGGTTTGACAAGTGAAGAATTACCTTGTCCAAAAAATAAACTAGGAGTGCATTAACTCCTAGTTTTATAATGCTTTAATTTCTCTTTTAGTTTTATTAATATTGTTCTCAATATTTACTCTTTCAACTACAAAGAGCATAATTATAACATTTACGGTAAATGATCCACCGTATGATAAAAATGGTAGTGGAACACCTGTTAAAGGTATTAGAGCAAGTATTCCTAGTAAATTAACTAAAATATGTAGTGTTAAAAACCAAAATGTTCCATAAGCGAGTACTGAACATCGTAGGTTTTCTGATGACTTAGCTATTTTTAAAATACGATATAACATAAATATATATCCAAGTATTATTAATATACCTGTTACTAAACCTAATTCTTCAACTATAATTGGAAATATAAAATCTGTATGAGATTCTGGTAAATATAAATATTTTTGGGTAGAATTACCAAGTCCTACTCCAAATAAACCACCATTATTTATAGCAATAAAACCATTACATACTTGGTATCCGGTAGTTTCTGTATATCTTGAGCACGGATTTTGAAAAGTAAGTCTATCTATTTGCATACTATTTAAAAAATCAGCTCCAGAATAAAGTAATACAATTAGACCAATAACTAGACCAATAGCAATAATCTTGATAAAACGAATCATATTATTTTTAACTAAAGGAATACTAATAAAAGTTAAAAATACTATACCTGCAATTATTGCAGCACTACCTAAATCTGGTTGCATAATAACTAAACCTGCAATTAGAGCACCAGCAGCTAGCGGTATTAAATATGAATATATGTTTTTGGATTTTTTATATTGTAATTTATTATAAAATACTGCCATAAAGATAATTAATATTGATTTAGCAAACTCTGATGGTTGTAAGCTAAAGAAGCCAAAATCATACCAACTTTGAGCATTATTGGTAACTTCTCCTTTTATAAACAATAATACTAAAGCTAGAATAATTGCTATTAATAGTGGCCAAGCAAGTGCTCCATAAGTTCTAGTTGGTAGCCTTATAATAAGGGTAAAACCAACAAATAAAGAAACACCAACAAATATTGCTTGTCTTACAAAGAAATGATATGGCGCATAACCATATCTAACTACACTAGATACACTTGATGCACTATAAATCATAGTAAGACCTAAAACTATAAATATAAGCATTATTAAAAGTAATGGTATATCCATTTTAGATAATAGTTTTCGCATATTTACTCTCCTACATATAATTTTAGCACAAATATTGTAAATTTTATAAAAAAATATAAAATTTAGGTATTTTTAATGTCAAAAAAGAGTAATTAGTAATAAATTATAGTAGATACAAAAAGGAGGTATATATATGTATTACTATGGAAACAATGGCTACTATGGCGGCGGTTATGGATATCAAAACCCATGCTGTGGTGGATATGCCGGATATACAAGTGGATATGGAATTGGTGGAGCAATTTGGATTGTATTATTTATCTTACTAGTTATAATTTTAGGTGCCGGTTGGAGTTTTAATAACAGAGGTAACTAATAAAAATTAAATAAAATAAAAGTAGCAAACAATAGTGATTTGCTGCTTTTATTATTTAGCTATATCTTGGAAATTTGCATTTTTACTCAATTTTTGCTAAAATATGTCTAGGTGATTTGAAGTGGAACTACCAAAAATTAAAATTTATGATGAATTTGATAAAATATTACATCAAGTAAGTAAGGATGTAACATTTCCAGTAAGTAAGGAAGACCAAAAACTTGCTGAAGATACCATTACCTATTTAAAAATGAGTCAAGATGAAGAAATTGCTGAAAAATACAACTTACGAGCTGGTATGGGAATGGCTTTTGTCCAACTTGGCAAACTAAAAAGAATATTTGTTATTGCTAATGAAAAAGATGATGGGACATTTGATGAATTTGTTATCATTAATCCTAAAATAATTAGTCAAAGTGAAGAACTAATTTATGTTGGTGAGGGCGAAGGATGTTTAAGTGTTAATCGTCCAGTTGAAGGAATTGTTCCAAGACATGCCAGAGTAACAGTTGAATATTATGATTATGAAGGTAACAAAAAAACTGTTAGAGTTAGAGAAGATTTAGCAGTTGCTTTCCAACATGAAATAGATCACTTGGATGGCATTTTATTTACAGATAAAATTGATCCTAAAAATCCTTACAAGAATAAAAATAAAATGCGCGAGATATAAAAAATCTTAGTTTAAAACTGAGATTTTTTTGTTTGTATTATGTTTTGATATTGGTACAATTGCTATATTTTTTATATCAATTGCCCTTTTTGTGTTTACTAATTTATTTGGTCTATTATTTGCCATCCAACTTTGAGGGATACAAAAAAATTCATTATTAATCTTTCTCTCACATATTAAACCCAGCAAACAATACATTTTATTACACAACTTATACAAAGAAAAATCACCGTTATAAAGACTGCCATTAACCTTTTCATTCATTTTATATAGCATAGTTTTATTATCATGTAATAAACCAATAATATTTGAAAATGTATGTATTCTAAACATTAAAGTAGTTTTACCATTAAGTTCCGCTTGCAGTATGGAATTAAATTTTTTTGCATGACTTTTTAAATATTTATACTTTTTTGCTTTTGATTTTATATTATTAGGAAAATATAAGTCGATATTAGTCTTATGTAATCCCACTAAATGATAAAAATTATCATCATTAAACCTTAAAATAATTTTATTATTATTTCCAAAACTAATAATAAAATCATATTTTTTTAACTCTTCAAAAGTATCAACCAAATTTTCAATCAAATTTTTCACATCCTTTTTAAAATATTTATAAACAAAAAAAGTTAGGGAATAAATCTCACCTAACTTAAAACGCAAAATAAATATATCATGTAATGAATTTGCTGTCAATAAATTTAATTGTTTTTTAATTAAAAAGTGAGTTTATATGCATAAACTCAACTTGGTAGCGCCTAATAATAGGCAAACGGCCTTCTATTTTGTGTATCATAACTATGTTATGAACCGCCGAAGATAGGCTGGGGCTACCAACTCCCGTTGGTATTAATATACCACAGCATAAACAATATTGCAAGCTTTTTCTGTTTTCTGATTAAGAAATTACTGATAGTTTTTTTAACATTTCTTATTTTTCTTCCCATAAATTAATCTCTTTTTGGATATATGGAACACCTCCATATCTTCCAAGAAGATACCCCCTCTCTATATTTTCTTTATTTCTTAATGAAAAATCTCCTAGTGAATATAATTCACTACTACCATTTTCATAATTTTTCTCAGTTAACCAAATTTGATCTCTTCTGAGTACATTTAAATCTAATAAATTAGTATCGTGAGTATTAAATATTAATTGAGCATTAGTTTTATTAATATCGGAATCATTAAATATATTAACTATATATTCCACTAAAAATGGGTGTAAACTTTTATCTAACTCATCAATTAGCAAAACTCCATTATTTTTAATTGCATTATATATAAAAGGTAATAATGTAAATAACACTTGTGTTCCATTAGACTCAACACCAAAATCCAAATAATACTCTTTATCATTTGCTTTATGTTTGAATTTAGTATGATATGCTTTAGAATTAGTTAATTCTTTTAAAGAATCAGGAATAGAAGACAAAATATATTCTGGAATATCAACTACATCTGTTTCAAAATCAACAATATCCAAATCGGCCTTCTTTAAAAAATCTAAAGCAAACGCTTTTAAATCACCAGAATCATTATAATATATTTCAAAAGCTCTATTTCGCATTTCTTCAATTTCAAAAGAAACTTCTATATCTTTAGTCAAAAAATCATAAGCAGGTTTAGTTTTTTGGTAATTCCAAATAGTAGCAGTACTTAAAAAGAATTTATTTGGTGTATTTCTTTCCTTTAATTCATTTAATAATTTATTATCTTTAGAAAATGTATAATTTTCATTACTTCTTTTAAAGATTGTAGTAATTCTACCATTAGGATAATAATATAGAAATTCTTCAGCAATATGATCTTTATTTGCTTTAAAACCGTAATAATATCTAATGCCATCTTTAATAAAATTAATTTCAAAACTACTAAAAGAATCACTAGCATTTAATTCATTAGGTACTACCGATAATTTAGAATTCAAATCTCTATCACTAGAGCTTTGAATCATATAAGCTACTAAATTTATTATTTTAAATAAATTGCTCTTTCCTGATGCATTTGCTCCATATATAGCAACAGTTTTAAATATTTTCTTGTCATCTATTACAACATAATTATTTTCTAAACCTTTAGTATTATTAGCAATCAAACTAAGAGTTACTTTATTATTAAATGACAAAAAATTTTCAACACTTACATCTATAATCATTTTTATTACCTCCATAAGAATATTATACACTAATTTTGCAAATAAAACTAGTGTTTTTTGATTTTATTTTCTTTTTTTGCAAATTATTTGTATTTTTGAAAAATAAAAAGTTAATCATCTCTGATTAACTTTCTAATTTTGCACTAACTATTTTACTTACACCTGATTCTTGCATTGTAATACCATACAAAGAATCACAATATTCCATCATTCTTTTCTTATGAGTAATTACAATAAATTGTGTATCTAATTTATTCTTTTCTAAGTATTTGCCAAACATATCGACATTTACTTCATCTAGAGCCGCTTCGGCTTCATCAAGTATAACAAATGGTGCTGGCCTAACTTTAAGTATAGCAAATAAAAGACATATTGCTGTTAAAGCTTTTTCTCCTCCACTTAGAAGTACTGGAGAATTTATTTTTTTACCTGGAGGTATTGCAATAATATCAACTCCCGTTTCTAAGATATCATCAGGATTACTTAATCTTAACTCACCATTACCACCTTTAAACATAGCTTTAAAAATACCAGCAAATTCCCCTTTTATTTTATCAAATGATTCTCTAAATTTACTAATCATTATATCATCCATTTGGTGGATTATATCTTTTAATTCTTGACTGGAATTTTCTAGATCACTTTTTTGACTAGTTAAAAATTCATATCTCGTACTTAATCTTTCATATTCTTTAATTGAACCAATATTAACTTCTCCAAGTTTATTTAGTTCTTTTTTCAAACTAGTTACTTTTTCTCTGGCTATTTCCGCATCCATAGATAAAGTATAAGATACGCTAGCATATTCATAAGTTAAATTATATTCATCATTTAAAGTTCCCAGTAAATTATCTAGTTTAACTTCTAATTTACCCATAGCTATTTCATTATTCTTAAGCTCATTATTAACTAAATTATAATTACTATTAGCTTCTCTTTGTTTATGTTCTAAATCGTTTATTTCATCAAGAATTTCACTCTTTTGTTTATTAGCCTTATTTATATCACTCATCTTAATTTCTTTTTCTTTATTAGCATTAGTGATATCTTCCAAAAGTTCAACTAAATGTTTATCTAATTTATTTTCTTTTAAGTCATTAAGCCCATTAAGTTCACTACTAATACTTTTATATTGTTCCATACTTCTACTTAAATTAGTCTTTTTGTTAAATAACTCATCATTTAGAAGTATAATATATTTATTAATAACATTTTCTTTTTCTTCTAAATCTTTTAATTCTTCATCAAATCTATCTAATTCATTGCTTAAAGATTCACTATTAATTTTTAATATTTCTTTTTCTTCTTTTAATTTATTAAGTTCATTTTTTTCATTGATCATACTATTCTTCTTGCTAGTACCACCTGCAACAGCTCCACCAGGATAACTAATTTCTCCATCTAGAGATACTACTTTATACTTATAATCAACAAGTTTAGCAATAATATTTAAGCATCTAGCATTTTCAACAACTATCACTGCTCCAAGTTCTCTATCAATGACATTTTTATATTTATAATCATATTCTACTAAATCAGATAAAACCCCAATAAAACCATTAATATTTCTGATGCCATCAATTACATCTTTGGCAATATACCTAGGTTTTATAATATTTAGAGGATAAAATGTTGCTCTACCTAGTTTTTGACTCTTTAGATAATCTATTGCTTCAATTGCTCTTGCTTCATCATCAACTACTAAATAATTAGATGCCCCACCCATTGCAATATCAAGAGCAATAACATATTTATCAGAACAATCTATAAGTTTTCCAATAGTATTATGAATTCCTTTAAGACGAGGATTATTTAATATATTTTTAACAGCTAGTGGTGTATTTTCATAATTATTGATATTATTTTCTAGTATAGTTATTTTATTTTCCCATAAATATATTTTTTTAGTTTCTTCCATTAATTTATTATAGGTTGTACTTCTTTTAACTTTTTTAACTAAAGTTTTATTTTTAACATCTTCTAATTTTTCTTTTTCTTCATTTATATTAGATTCAATATCTTCTACATCTTTTTTAAGAATAGCAATACTTTTTTCCAGTTCTAATTGTTGTTCTTTTAAACTAAATAAATTATTATCAATAGCTTTTTTATCTACTTCATATTTTTGTCTTTCAATAGTTATTTTTTTTTCACTTTCTAGTTCATTTATATTATTTTGAATACTTGTAAGCTCTTCTCTTAATTTATTTATTTTATCTTCTATAGTTATGTTTTCCAGTTTTAATTTATCTAACTTCGTATCAGTTGAAGAAGCACTTAAAGTATTTAATTTTTCTTTTAAAATCTCACTACTGCTCTTTAACTTTTGATATTCAGAGTTTATTGAAGTAATATCACTAACCATTAGGGCAATATCAATATTTTCTAAATTATCTTTAATATCTAAATATTTTTTAGCAACTCTACTTTGTTCTTCCAAAGGTTTTACAGTTTTTTCAAGTTCATTTATTACTAAATCAAGTCTTGTTAAATTCTCTTCAGTTTTTTCTAGCTTTTTTAAACTTTCTTCCTTCCGTTTTTTATATTTTAAAACTCCAGCAGCACTTTCAAATATAACTCTTCTGTCACTAGCTTTACCATTAACAATATCAGTAACATTACCTTGGGAAATTATATTAAAAGCACTAGCTCCTGCCCCACTATCAATAAATAAATCATTAATATCTTTAAGACGAACTCGCGAATTATTGATATAATATTCATTTTCTCCAGTTTTATATACTACTCTCTTGATTTCAATTTCCTGAAATTCACTATTTAGTGCATGATCAGTATTATCAAAAGTTAAAGCTACCATTGCTCTTTTTTGAGCATCTCTTGATGCTGAACCATTAAAAATTACATCACTCATCGAAGAAGAACCACGCAGTGACTTAACTGATTGTTCCCCTAAAACCCAACGAACAGCATCAACTATGTTACTTTTGCCACTTCCATTTGGGCCAACAATTCCCGTAATCCCTGGATTTATTTCTAAATCCAATTTATCTGCAAAAGCCTTAAAACACCCGGCTTTAATACTTTTTAAAAACATTTCCTCACCTGTAGCTTTTCTTATAAGCATCCAATGCCGCTAATTGTTCAGCTTCTTTCTTGCTACTACCCTTTCCTCTTCCATAAACTATATTATCAATTTTCACAACTACTTCAAAAATCTTTTTATGATTAACCTCGTATTCCTTTACCACTTCATAATTTAAAGATTTTTTTCCAGTTTGCACTAATTCTTGCAACCTTGTTTTATAATCCACATTAAAATCAACATGTCTATTTATATATGGCGTAATAATTTGATCAATATATTTTTTTACAACATCAAAACCTTGATCTAAATATATGGCACCGATAACTGCTTCAAAAACATCTGCAATAATAGTATCATTTAAATTATTTATTTGCCCATGTCCCAACCTAATATGTTTATCAATTCCATATTCTTTTGCATAAGTAGCTAAAGCCTTCTCACAAACATAACTAGCTCTAAGCTTAGTCATTTTTCCTTCTTTATAATCCGTATATAAATAAAAATATTCACTGGTAACTAATTCTAAAACAGCATCTCCCAAATATTCCAAACGCTCATAATTATTAACACCCTTATGTTCATTAGAATAACTACTATGCGTAAGAGCTGTTTGCATTAATTCCTTATTTTTAATATTGATATTAAACTTATTTAAAAAATCCATTCTATCAAATCCAATCTTTAATAATTATAACAAATTTTTTAAGCTTTGGATAGTCTAGTATACAAAACAATTTACAAAATTACAAATTTATAGTAAAATTTTAAGTGGTGATGAGTTTGAAAAAAGTATGTATTTATTTAATTCGGGCTTATCAGGTTACTCCACTGCATAGTCATTCAATGTGTCGTTTTACTCCCACTTGTAGTGAGTATGTGATTGAAGCTATTGATAAGTTCGGAGTAATAAAAGGAATAAAATTGGGGATAAAAAGAATACTAAGATGCCACCCTTTAGGTGGTTTCGGTTATGACCCTATAAGGAGTGAAAATAAAAACAAATGAAAATATTAACCAAAATTATTAGTGCTGGGCTTGTAGGTATCATGCTTACTGGCTGCAGCTTAACCAAAGATTCTTTGGAGGATGCAACTATTTATACTACAGTTTATCCAATTGAATATTTAACTGAAAGTTTATATAGTGATTATGCAACAATTTCTTCAATCTATCCAAGTGGTGCTGATGTAAGTAATTACGAACTTACAGAAAAACAAATTAGAGAATATGCTAAAGGTGATTTATTTATCTATAACGGTTTAGGAAATGAAAAAAATATCGCCAAAGATTTAATTAATCAAAATGATAATCTCTTAATTATTGATGTATCAAATGGCTTAAATTACACTTATGGAATGGAAGAATTATGGATGAGTCCTAACAATTATTTAATGCTTGCTAAAAACATTCGAGATTATTTAACAGAATATTTACAAAGTAAAACCATTATTGATTATGTTAATGATCAATATGATGCTTTAGCAGAAAATCTATCTTTAAAAGATGCAGATTTAAGAGCCATTGGTAAAGAAGCCGACTCTAAAGGAAGCAACACTTTAGTAGTAAGCAACAATGTTTTTCGTTTTTTAGAAAACTATGGTTTTGAAATAATATCTTTAGATGAAGAAACTTTAACTGAAAGTTCTCTTAATAGCATTCGAGATGCTTTTGATGAAGGAACATATAACACTATATTCATATTAGATAATAACTACACCGAAAATATCAACAGTATAATAGAAGATTATGATGTTAATACTATAGATGTAAGTTCTATGGCTACATATGATGAATCAAATAGTGATTGTTTACAAAATATGCAAACATTTATCGACAATATTAGAAATTTAACACTTGCGGATTGACAATAACCTACTTTTATATTACAATATAGAAGTAGCGTTTGGAGTAGTACTCAAGAGGCTGAAGAGGCGCCCCTGCTAAGGGTGTAGATCGGGAAACTGGTGCGAGAGTTCAAATCTCTCCTACTCCGCCATAAAAAAATCA
>UREA01000036.1 GCA_900546715.1 uncultured Mycoplasmatota bacterium
ACGGTATTAGAAATAATATTCATATTACCACTGATTGAACCTGCACTACTAAATGCAAAGTAAGCATATGTTGCTCCTCCGACGAAAAGTAATAAAGTTATTATTCCTACTAAAATTAATGTTTTGGTTTTGTCTAGTTTTATATTTTTTAGATTAAATGTTTTCATACCTACCTCACTACTTATTCTTAACTATTTTTCTTAATATTATTATAGACTATTTTTGTCCATAGATACTAACCATATATGGTTATATTTTAAATAATTATGTATATCATAAAATTATATACACATATTATGAGTATACACAATTATCATACCCGTTTTATGAGTAAATGTCAATACAATTTAAACGAGTACTGTAAAATTAATCTAGGTGGTAATTATGATACGCATTAGAGAATTAAGAGAAGATAATGATTTATATCAAAAAGATGTAGCTAAGATATTAAATATATCCCAACAACAATATGCTAGATATGAAAGTGAAGAAAATCAACTATCTTATGATGGATTGATAAAACTTGCTAAATTCTATCATACTAGTATTGATTATTTATTATATCTTACTGATGAAAGAACACCATATCCAGAAAGTGTAATAAAAGATAATAACAAAAAATAAGTGAACAAGAATCACTTATTTTAATTTTCTATTAAACTACTTACAGTTTTTATAACATATTCTTTTGTTTCATCAAAACTTAAATTAAGAACTATACTAAATTCATTATATAAATAACCTTCTGCTTTATTAAAATATTCGTTATCTACCTCACTTATCTTTTTCTTATTATTCTTTCTATTTTCATTTCTTAAATATGTTGTTTTAATTATTTTAATTAAATCTTCATATGTGCCATTTTGCATCAATTCTTTATAAGTTTGTTCGATTAATCTATCACTACTATTTACAGTATCAATGCTGGGTATTTCTTTAAGTAATTTATCAATGTCTTTTTTCTTTATTAAGTCTCTTAGGACTTGAGAATTTATTGGGACTTGTAAAGTAAGAGTAGTATCATCAATCGGTTCAAGTACATATAAATTATTTTTAATATCTTTAATTTTACACACCTCTTTACGCCATACAATATAATCTCCAATATTTTTCATATTTCCTCCTTAAAATAAGAAAAAGTAGCTATAAAACTGGACTTACGCCATATTTTATAGCTACTCGTTTCATTAATATTATAGCAAATTTTTTAAAAAATTTCTAATTAAACTTGCATTAATTCTTCTTCTTTTTTCTTTATTTCTTCATCAACTATTTTATTATATTTAGTTATTAATTCTTGTATTTCTTCTAAATATAATTTTTCTTCATCTTCTGGGTATTCTTCCTTTTTTATTCCGTTATTAGCATCTTGTCTAATATTTCTTAAAGCAACTTTAGCTTCTTCACCGATAGCTTTAGCTTGTTTAACATAATCTCTTCTTCTATCTTCGGTTAAATCTGGAACTGTTAAAATAATTATTTCTCCATTGTTTGTTGGAGTAATACCAATATTTGCTTCATTAATAGCTCTTTCAATATCTTTAAGTGTCGATCTATCATAAGGTTTTATAAATAATTGTTTAGCTTCAGGTACAGTAATATTAGCAACACTCTGAATTGGAGTTGGTGTGCCATAGCAATTTACCATTATACCATTAAGCATTGCAGGATTCGCTCTCCCTGCTCTAATTGTAATTAATTTTTCTTGCAAACTAGTTATTGTTTGCTCCATTTTTTTCTCTGTTAAATCCATAAATTCTCCTTTTTAACTAATTGTTATAGTATCATTATAATTGATTCTGTTGGATATTACAACAAAATTCAACTCTAATTCACCAGTTTTACTGATACTTAATGCTTTTGTAGTACCATATTCATTATTTCTAATACTATTTATAGTAGCATTAACATCAATAACCTCTGTATCGCCATCTAATACTTGGGTGTTATGTAATCTATCTTCTACTAAAGTTATTATTTCTTCATCTGTTACTTCAAATGTTTCTAATAGTTTTGCTTCCGTATAAGTTTCACCGTTTTCTTTATTAATAATATAACTTTTTATATTATTTATTTCACTACCTTCAAGACAATTATAAGTAAAATCATTAATAACTAAACTAATATAATCACCAAATACATTATAAGTATATTCACGATATGGGAAACTATATAAATTAGATTCATTACTACATGTTTCGCCTTCATTTAAGGTAACATCATCTAAACTTACATATTCACTATTAAAAGCCTCTAATTCACTGTGTAATTCTTCATTAATAGACTCAAAACCTTTAATATTAATTATAGCATCTTCTTTAGAAATATGTTCTTCATGTAATATATCTTCGGTATTTTCAAAATAAACATATTCTTTAGTATCATCTATTCTTATTTCTTTTATTTCTGTTATTCCAGAATCATCGCTATCATTATTTGGTTTGTCTAACATATAATCCATTAAAAAATAACCTCCGACGATAAATAGTAATAAAATAATTATAAAAAATATTAACCCAACTACATTTTTTGTGTTATTCATATTTACCTCAACTTTCTAAATATTCTTGAAATATTTCTTTTAATTCAGCTTTTTTACTGTTTATATTAAAAGAATTCCAATATTCACTTGGGGCAACATTACCTTCCCTAAAAGATGTTTCAGTATCAAATAATAATACTTCATCATTGCATACCACTAAAAGTGATGGCGCATAAATTTCTGCTACTCCATAATCATTATATGTTACATAATTACTTAATCTTTCAACTATTGCTTCATAAGTTCCATTATTATCTTCTCTATTTTTTACAAAATCATAATAATATATTTTATCTATTCCTACTTCTTTAGCAACATCATTTACTATACTTGCATAATAATTCACCCATTCACTATTAATAGTACCAAATAAAACTATTCCTTTAGTGCCATTTGCTACCATTAAAGCATTTGTAGCATTAATATATTCAAAAACGTTATCTTCTCCAACTAAATTAAATTCAGATGCAAATCTTTCATTATCAGGTAATTCAGTATTAAAATCATACATACCAATATAAATAAAGGCCACAATTAAAATAGCAAAAATAATAAAGTATATTACCATTTGCAATTTATTTTTAAATAAAGTTTCATGTTTAACTTCTATTTTCTTTTCCATAACTGATCAATATTATTATACCATTATTTAACTAATTTAATAAAGATATTTATATAATTTATGTCAAATAAAAGTAAAAAATCAAGTCTAAACTTGATTTTAGTTACCTTTCACTTGATTCATTACTTCTTCAGCAAAGTTATCGTTTCTCTTGGTCATGCCTTCACCAACTTCATAACGAATCATACTTTTAATTTCTCCACCATTGTTAGTTACATATTTTTCTACTGATAAATCGCCATCTTTAATAAATGCTTGTTCAGATAAACAAATTTCTTTGTAGAATTTCTTAATTCTTCCTTCAACCATTTTTTCAGCAATATCTGCTGGTTTTCCTTCATTTATGGCTTGTTCTTTTAGAACTGCTCTTTCGTTGTCTAATACATCTGCTGGAACTTCACTAGGGAAACAATATAAAGGCTTCATTGCAGCTGCTTGCATAGCAACATCTTTGGCAACTTCATCACTAGCTCCTTTAATTACTGTTAGGGCAGCAATCTTACCCCCCATATGGATGTATGTTCCAAAGAATTCATCATCATTCTTAGTAATAATTTGAAATCTTCTTAAAGATAATTTTTCACCAATTTTTGCAGTCTTACTCACTATTAATTCACCAATAGTGCCATCAGTAGTCATAAGTTCTTTTGCTTCATCAACAGTTTTAACATCACTTTTAAGTAAAGACCCACCAATAGTATCTATCATACTAACAAATTCTTCATTTTTACTTACAAAGTCTGTTTCACTATTAACTTCTACAATAACAGCTTTATTGCCATCAACATAAATATTTGCTAGGCCTTCTGCAGCAATACGTGATTCTTTTTTAGCAGACTTAGCAATACCTTTTTCACGAAGATAGTTTATCGCTTCATCCATATTACCATTAGTTTCTGCTAGAGCTTTTTTACAATCCATCATACCTGCTCCAGTAAGTTCACGCAAATCTTTAACCATACTTGCTGTAACTTCCATAATTTCCTCCTTACTTACTTAACATTTCAATTAATTCATCTTTTTTCATTGATGAATAACCTTTTATTTTATTTTCTTTTGCTAATTTTTTTAATTCTGCTAAAGTTTTTGATTCTAATTCATCAACATGCACCATTTCTTTAATTTCTTCTAAAACAGTTTCATCTACTTTTACTTCTTCTATTTCTTCTTTTTTATCTTTTTTTACTACTTCTTTGTCTTTTGGAGTATCTTCTTTCTTTTCATCTTCTGTAACATAGTCAACAATTTCTAAACCATTTGCTTCACAAATAGCATTATTTAGCACACCTAACATAACTTTAATAGAACGAACAGCATCATCATTACCTGGAATAACAAAATCAACATCATCAGGATCACAGTTAGTATCAACTACACCAAATACTGGAATATTTAACTTTCTTGCTTCTCTAATTGCATTAATTTCTTTTTTTGGATCAACTACAATAATAGCTTGTGGTAATTTTTCCATATTTCTAATACCACATAATACTCTATTTAATTTGTCATATTCTTTTTTAAGTCCAATAACTTCCTTTTTAGGTAATAATTCAAATGTACCATCTTGTTCCATTTTTTCAATTTCTTCAAGTCTTTTAACTCTTCTTCTAATTGTTCTAAAGTTTGTAAGTGTTCCACCTAACCAACGTTCTGTTACATAATAAGAATTACTTCTTTCTGCTTCTTCTTTGCACACTTCAGCTGCTTGCTTACGTGTTCCAACAAATAAGAATTTTCCTCCATTATCTGCGATTGTTTTGATTTCTGCATAAGCCTTTTCTAAACAATCCTTAGTTTTTTCCAAATCAATGATATAAATATCATCTCTTGAAGTAAAAATATACTCTTTCATTTTTGGATTCCATCTTTTTGTTTGATGTCCAAAATGAACTCCCGCTTCTAAAAGATAACTCATAGAAACTACTGCCATAAATAATCCCTCCTTTGTTTTTTCTTCTTGATACTTCTAAATTCTTACACCCATATGAGCACTAGCAAGAACAATCCGTATCAATGTTTATTTCGCATTTACAGCAATTTAAATTCTACCAAATATTATGCTAATTTACAAGTATTTTTAAACAATTTTATAAATTATAGCAGAAATTTATTACCTAGGCAATTCAAATCTTGTCAAAAAACCAAATTTACTATAGGCAAAATCCAGTTTTTGCTGTATAATACTTTTGAGAAGTGTGTTAAGAGGGGTAACCTAAAAAAACAAAGGAAACACACTATGACAAAAACTTTAAAAATTTTTATTGACGAAAGCGGAGAATTTGGCTTTGAGCAAGGTTCTTCTGAATTATATGTAGTATCTATGGTATTTTATGATACAACTATTAACATAGATACTTTTTTGCGTGACTTTGAAGATAGACTTAAAAGATTAGGTTATTCTGGTATGATTCATATGGCTGATTTGGTAATGAACAGAGGAGAATATAGAAATTGGCATATTAATGACAGAAGAAAACTTTTTAATGCCATATACCAATTTACAAGAAAATCTCCAATTAAAATTGCTAATATTATTATCGATAAAAAATATACTAATCACTCTCAAACATTAAAACAAAAAATAATTCAAGAGTTTGACAAAATAATAACCAATAACAAAAAGTTTTTTGATGGATTTAATAAAATATTAATTTACTATGATAATGGTCAAAGAACCCTAGGAGCAGCTATAAAAGAAGCCTTTTCTATTTTAGGAAACTATGAACAAGTTTATAAATTTAATCATTTACAAGAAAGGCTTTTTCAAAGTGCCGATATGCTTACATTCATTTACAAATATTATTACAATTTCAAAAATAAACAAAATTTATCAAAGGGAGAATCATACTTTTTTCAATCAATAAAAATGCGAATAATTATAAAAGAACTAGAAAAGAAAAAATTGTAGCATTCAAAAAGCAACCAAACGGTTGCCTTTTGAAGCGGAGCGTGGCTCCTACACGGGGCGGGACCTCAAACCAAGAAAGAACTAGTATATTTAAACTAGGGTTATCAGTCCCGTAGTAAATATAATATCTACACTAACATTATATCCACCAGTAATTAGATTATACCATTTAATTTATCATTTGTAAATGAAATTTTAATAAAAATTTGTTGATAATTTAATTGTTATCAACATCAATTGGAATTGCTGGACTATAACTAATATTACCTTGACTATCAATTATACTAAAAATACAATAATATAAAGAATCTTGTAAATCTGCTTTAGCAAATCCGGTAATTTCATCAATATAAAATTCCCAACCATATATTGTTTCACCAGATTCCCAATCAACAGTATAATTACCATTTTCATCAAATATTTTGTAATTAAATTTTAAAAATTGTAATGTATGCCAATCATCTAAATTAGTAAGCATTTTTGGAGCTACCCCATCAGTAGTTTCAAATGGTACAATTCCTAGTGGAGTAATAGTTCCATCATCATAAACTCGAACTTGTAAATAACCACCAAGCATATCAAATTCTCCTGTTTCAACATACTCACTAAAATCCGATAACATTACTGGAGAAAAATAATTTACATAATTTGTACCACTTTCTATTTCATATAAAGTTATATCTTGGCTTTCATAATCTACAGCAGTTACCTTAATAACTTTATCTCTCACATTAGCTTTTAGTGTATTTCCATCAATTATTAAATCTTTATCTCCTCTATAAACTGGTTCATACAAGTCCCCTTCAATTTTATGAAACACAATATATTCCGCACTTGCCATATTATTTATTTCTTCATCAGTTAATTCAAGTTCAAAATCATATAATTCTTCATCACTTTCTACAGGTATTGATTTAGAAATATCTATATTTGCTAATCTATCTCCTAACAATATATTTACAAAATTATTTAAATAGTTAGTATAATTTGGAGCAAAATCAAAAGTTCTATACAAACTCAAAAAGCTTAAAGCATTTGCTTTATTATAATAAGGATAATAAATAGATACACCACTAGAATTATCTAAATTCGTTTTATTATAAACTATAAAATCATTTAAAGCAGTTTTTAAATCTTTGTTATCTCCCCCAAGTAAATCAATCATATTATTTAAATCCACTAAATCATATGAATTATTTGTTGTAAAACCGCCATAATTTTTAGTATTTGCTCTAGTTCTCGCATATTGAGCAAAACTTTGAGTCGTTAAACTTTGTTTAACATTAGAAAAATAATCATTTAATTCATTTTCCACATTCTCAACTTTTGATAAATCTAACAAAGATAATGTACAATCTTGCGAAAATCCATTTTCAATAAAAAAGTTATAATAATAATCAACAATAGATTTTCCTATATCTAAACTACTACTTTCTTTACTAACTGTTTCTAAAAATGTATAATCCCAACCAAATCCTGGTTCTGTTTCTTGACTTGCTACCAAAAATAAAGCATTATCTCTTAATACATAAGCACTTTCAACACCAGCCATTAAACAAGCATCAAACCCCAGTAATCCTAGTTTATTCTTTGAATTAAAACCACTATTATTTAAAGCCTTAGATATTTCTGATAAAGTTAAAATATCATTAGTTGTTTCATCAAGGCCATACCCAATAAGGGGACCACCACCATGATTCCAAAGAAATAATGAATAATTTTCATTTTGATAATTATTTGTAGCATAATTTAAAAAATACTCTAAAGTTTTAGAATCTCCCATATTTTTTGCGGGAAATTTATTTACTACGTTTATACCATCTTCATTATATTCTAAAATAACATTTTCTGAAACATCTACATAATCATTATAATAATTATTAGCTCCACCTAAGTATATTAAAATATCAACATCTTCAAAATTAACACTTACTCTTTCAAGCTCTAACAATTCAGCAGTAGCTATAGCACTCTCACTTTCTAAATCAGATCCTACCATATATATCATAATTGTTTTATTAGAATCAACTCCAATATTCTCTTCATTAGGAATTAAAAGAAAATAAGATAGAGTAAAACCACCAAGAACTATTATTATTGTAGCTATTAAAGAAATTATAATAGTATTTAATGTTTTATTGTTCATCATCTAACACTTCCTCTACAATTGATAATAAATCAAAAGTATTATCATTTAACTCAATATTTTTATTAATTGCAATATCATTTAAAATATCTATTTGTTTAGCTACTAAACTATCATAATCATTATCCTCAGACATAGCTAATGATAATATTACATGATATCTAGTTAATGGATAAATAATTATTGATATTAAATAATTATTATATTTACCTTCAAAATATAGACCTTCTGTATTATTGTAATTTTCCTCAACAACAAAATTAGTATTATAAGATTTATCAAAATTACTTTTAAATTCATCTTTTCTTAACTTAAAAGTTTCATAATTTATATTGCTAGATTGAAACAACATAGAAATATTAGAATTTTTTATTTGTAATTTATTACTATCAATTAAATAACTATATTCATCAGGTATATAATATATTAAATTACCAAAATTTACTTTTTGATTTATATTAGAAATTTCTGGTACTTCATTAATTACATCCTTAGATTTATTTGAGCAATATCCTAGAAAAAAGGAGCCAATAACTAAACACATAAAAAGTATGACTCCAATTATTATGTATTTTAAATTTTTTTTCATATCCTAAAATCCAAACAAATCTAGACCATCATAAAATTCATCAATATTAAAATTAGGAGCTTGAATATCTCTAGATATCGTTGCATTTTTAGCAATATCTATCATTGCACTTTCAACGCTTGATGGAAGAGTACTTTGATAAAAAATTCCCACCATCATTGTTTCATTATTAAAGTTTAAATAATATAAATTATATGGAATACCTTCAACTACAGTTGGAACGTATACTACTTCTGTACCACTTATATTTCTAATAGAAAAACCTTGTTCCGTTAAATATAAAGCAGCATTTCTAAGATCACTATAAGGATTTTCAATATTTGCAAAAACAGCAGCCCAACTTTGAGTACTATCATACAGCGTTAATTGATCATCAGAAATTTCATAAATATAATCTGTAGGTATACTATATCTAATACCATTTACTACAACATTTTGATTTTCAGCAATTGCTTCATTATTTGTTTGATTATTATCTTCATTAACAGTTTGATTATTGTTATTATTAGTATCACTATCATTATCAGACATTTTTTGACCTAAATAAAATGCTCCACCACCAATAGCTATAAGTAATATTATAGCTAATACTATAATAATTACAATCTTTATATTAGATTTATTTTGATTATTATTCATATTTGTATAATTATTTAATGGTTGATTAAAATTACTATTTGGCATAGTATTATTAATATTATCAATTTGTGGTTGTACTCCAACACTATTATTCAAATTATCATTTAATGGATTATTAACCCCATTATTTTGATTCCCTAAATTATTATTAAATTCATTATTCATTTTTTATCCCTCTTTCTTCTTAAAATTTTATATTAACTTCTTCAGTTTCTAAAACTGGATATTGAAATTCATTATAACTTAATATTTTGGCTATAATATTAGATGGTATACTTTTAGTTAAAGTATTATATCTAGTAATATCATTTATATAAATTCTTCTTGCAGCAGCTATTTCGCTCTCAACTTTCTCCAAACTTTTTTGCAAATTAAGAAAGTTTTCACTAGCTTTTAACTCTGGATAAGCTTCTATTAAAGCAATTAATTTCTTATAATGATCATTTAATTTTTCTCCAGATACTTCATCATTATTTTTATCATAATTATTTCTAAGTTTAGTAATTTCTGTTAAAGTATTTTTTTCATAATTACTATAACCTTTACAAACCTCCACTAAATTAGGTATTAAATCAAATCTATTTTTCAAATATACATCGATTAATGATTTAGACCTATCAATTCTTCTTTTTAAATAAATAAATCTATTAATCGTATAAATAATCCAAATAATTAAAATTCCTAAAATGCCTAACAAAATATACCAAATCATATTATACCTCCATACTTTGTAATATTTCTAAAATACTTGCTATAATATTTTTCATATCATCTATTACTTCTATAGAATATACTAAATTTTTAGCACTTTTACTTGAACTTTGATTAATTAAGAACAAATTATTAGTATAAAAACGGAAAAACATTATATTATTATTTATTTTTATTTCAAATTTAATACCAGTTTTATTTTCCATATCTAATATACTAGTTGTAACACTAGGACTCAATAAACGCATTGCCAATACTTCATTATCACTATAAGTATCATATCTTTGAATAAATGTTTCATTATCAATATTCACTTTATATTTATTATCAAATAATCTTATATTATTATTAATTATATATATAAATGCATTGATATTTTTATTTAAATTTACTTTAGATACTACTCCATTAAATATAGTTGTATATGTTCTATCACCATCAGTATCACGTTCTAACTTTTCAGTTTTAACATCACTCATTATAAATGGACAATTTAAAATATTACCACTAATTAAATCTTCACTATAATACTTATCAAAATGTTCAAAATCAGCATATTCATAATCATTTATAGGTATGCCCAAACTAGGATTATATTCTAAATTAGCATCATAATGTTTTATTACATCACTAACAATCACTGATTTAAATCTTTTATTATAATTACTATTTATAATTATATAAGCAGCAAATATTATAATAGGTATTACATAAATAAATATAGGTATATCTTCTTGCATTATTACCAATTCTATAAAAACAATACTTACTAAAATAATAAATAAAATTAATAATATTTTTCTAAATATATTTATATTTTTTAAAGATGCATTATTATTAATCAACTTTTGATATTCTAATACTTTATTATTATCTTATAAAGATTAATTAAAAGTTTAAATATTAAGATTTAAAATTAATATTTTACAACCTAAAGTAGTATATAAATTAAATAATATATATATACTTTATATCACATAAATCCGCTATTTCTTTTTGGCTTAGTACTTGTTATACTATTTCCGTGCAAAGAAGAAGGATTGCGCTCCATGAGGATGTAATTGGAGGGAATCTGCATTTATGATTACACGCAAAGAAATTGACTTGGCTGCACCGCTAACAACGCCACAAATAGAAATGCTAACGGCTCTCGCAGCCTCTCCATCGACCGCAGATGTAGACTGTCCGGAATTAACGGCAGCACAACAAAACAGCTTCCATCGGCTCATCCGCAAAACGGAATCCCG
>UREA01000037.1 GCA_900546715.1 uncultured Mycoplasmatota bacterium
TGGCTTTTTTGATTTTTATTTTCGATTTCTTTATTTAAATTTTAACATAAAATGACGCTTTAGTATATAAAATTTAAGAAGCTACACATCCCAATATTAATTAGGTGTGTAGCTTCTTTGTATATCATTTTTTCAGTATGAAAGTATACTGATGTCCCTCCAAATTCTTTAAATAAAGCTTTAACTTTGTCTATTCCAAGCTCTATAGCTATATTTTCAAATTGTGGAGGTAAGTCACTTATTTTTAATTCCATAAAAAATATTATTAAAAACCGTAATTTTATTTTTTAGACATATTATAAGCTATAATAATCATCATAATTACAGTTATTCCATATATATATATTCCATTCAATAATGCATCCATACTTTACCTCTTATTTTTTATATACTTACTCATATTATTATGGCTCTAGTATAAATTTAAAGGAACCGTATGCCAACGAACCATCATACGAGGTTGGGCTCGTTATTTTATATGGCATAGGAAAAGCGATTACTTGAAATAAAGAACTTTCATTAATATCTGGAAGAGTTAATTCAAATATTTGTTTTTCATTAGGATTTAAATTAAAATATTTTACATTTGAACCATTATTAAATGCTACTTGATTCCAGTCACTGAACATAACTACTGCATAGTCTAAATTTTCTTTACTATAGTTTCCTAATGTTATATACACTTTATCACCGCTCTTGCCTCTATATATAGATTGTTGTTCAAACTTATTAGAGCTTATCCATAAATTATCAATTGGACCTTTACTTGAAGATGTAAAATTACTTTCATACTTGATATTTTCATCACTATTTTCTAAATTAAATCTTTTGGACAGAACTGTTTGGAGTGATATAATTTCACCTACATCAAAATTTTCCGGCATGAAATTAGGATTCTTTATAACTATATAGGTTAACTCCTTACTATTTTTAGGTATTTCTATCTCTATATCAAGAGCTATTTGGTCTACTTTTTCTGTACTAAATAAGTAGCTATTATGCATTTTTCCATTGATTTTAATTGGAGATAGTTCAAAATCAATCATAGCAATTAATAAATAGTCTCTATTTTCATCTATCTTCTGCATCAAATCAATTGTATGATGAACAGTATTATTATTTGACATATTAATAGTATTTCCATCATCTATTAAATTTCCATTATCATCAAGTACTCCTATTGCTACGTATGTATCAAATTCATTTAAATATGATAATTGTTTATTTCGCGTTTTTAATTCATTATTTGTTATATTATTATAGAAATATATAAAAATCAGAACTATTATAAAAACAATAATAATAAATGTTTTTTTTGTTTTTAATCTAGTTAAGAATTTTACCATGAGTCACGTGTTTCATGATTTATAGTATAGTATCCAGCATCTCTATATTCATGATTCCCTAAAGCCCATTTTCCCCATGACGTCAAACCTGAAGGAGTTGCTGTTGCACTTACATAAGATGAGTTCTTCATAGAGTCAAAATCAGACGCATTAAGAGAACCATTACTATTATAAACTCTTGACCTAGCTGATACATAATCAATTGATCGAGTTACGCTTGATGATGCTATAGCTTTTATAATTCCAGACTGACAACGTATTCTAGATGTTACCGTATACGCAGAACGAATATTAAAAGGTGTTTCTGTATCTAAAGACTTTGAAGGTGTAGATTTTTCAGCTACTGGCGAAAGATCTACTATTGTTTTATTTGTTAGTTTTCCTAACTCACTAGAACTATCTGCAAATGATAGTGTTCCAGAAGTAATTAGACTTGAAACTATAAGTGTAGAGCATATAATTTTTTTTATTTTCATAAAGTACCCCCTTAATTTTCATAAAGTACTTGCCAAATTTATAAAATTAGACAGTATGTAATCAGTTCTCTATATTATTATAAATTCCTTCTCTATATAGTTAAATAATAACTATATAGAGAAGGGTAACCAATATAAGATAGCAGCAATATAAAAAGTAATAGAGTAAATTTCTTCATCTGTAAATCTCCTTATGTAATAGAATGCTCCATTATAATACTACCGTACACAGCCCACAACCACATATTTATAAAGACCCATTTCAGTTGACAAAAAATAATACTAAATTTCTTTACATAATTTACTCACTGCTTGTCTACTTATTCCTAGTTCTTGAGCTATTTTAGACTGATTTAATCCTTTACTTAAAAATACTTTTATTTTCTCTATTCTATCTTTCTTATCTTGTTCTCTCTTAGTTAAACCTTCTTCATTTCTTCTATCTACTCTTCTCTTTTTATTCTTTCTATCATACTTTTCATCAATTCCTATAATAGTCTTCATATACTTTTGCTCTTTACTTGTAATTCCTAACCTATCAATTAATGTTTCATTCTTATACCAATAACCTTCCTTATCCCTCATGCCTTTAGAAACTCTCTTACGCTCACCACTTCTTAAACCTTGCTCATACGCTATAAATTTATCTATAGCCTTTGGTATACACCTTAAAACAGCTTGTACTTCTGTTTCTTTAAGTGGCTCAGTAAACGCATTATTAAACTCTATAACTATATTTTCAAGTTCATAATTATCTCTAACGTAAATCCCCTTCCAGTATGCATAACAATGCACAGCCATATTTCTATACCCTGTCATTTCATACTTTCTAAGCCTGCATAAGGTTTCTAAATCATTGGCTCTTTCCATATGTAAGCTATATGAGTTAAAGAATCTATTTGAAATAACCTTGTTATCTATCTTTTTAGTTTGCTGCATCTTTAATTGATGCGTTTTAGGTTTATAGTTTAAATACTCTTCTCTTAATTCATACATAGAATACTCTACATCATTGTCTATATATAAAACCTTGCAATCAGTGTCACTCTTAGAATTTATAGTCCCTGGAAGTCTTAGTACTCTTGCACCATCTGTAGCTCTTCTATCAGCCCCTAAATGCTTTAAATTATAATATATATAATCTTGTAGTTCTTGCCATGTATTTAAAGCCCCAAAAGGCGCATTTTGTATTCTCCAATAAAGATGTACACCTCTTCCACTATCTGTTACCATGGTTGGCTTAGGTATTTTACCTTCATAATGCATTATCCATATCATATAAACTGTTTCAGCCTTTTCAAGTCCCATGCTTTCACAGTCTATATCTTGAAATAATGCTCTAAATTGTCTTATATTTTCTACTCTTCTTTTTGGTATATACATTGTATTTGGCGCTAGAAATACATCTTCTTTTTTATGTAATTCTTCTACAATGTCTCTTAGTCCATCATTTTTAGTATTATATATTTTAATAGTTCGCTCACCACTATTATTTTCATCATCTAATTTTAATATTTGTATATAACCATCTGTACTTTCGTTATATAAATGGTCACAAAAGTCTGTCATTTGCATAAAAAAATTCCCCTCTACTTTTAGTATGTTGACACTAAAGATAAGGAGACTCACCGATTTTTTCAATAAGTAATACTTAATCTAAATTAAAACTTATTGATTTATGAATAAATTTTATACTGTTTTAAATATCAAAATTATTGATGTTTATGAATTAATATGATAATATTAATTCATAATAACAATATAAAAAATTCTCTGATGAGAGTTCTCTCTTATCTAGAGTGTGTATATAAAAAGCTAGGAATAAGTCGCCAAACTTATAAGATTCCTGGCTTTTTTGATTTTTATTTTCGATTTCTTTATTTAAATTTTAACATAAAATGACGCTTTAGTATATAAAATTTAAAAAGCTACACATCCCAATATTAATCAGGTGTGTAGTTTCTTTTTTTATGCCTATTTATAATAGCTCTTATGTAACTTTCAGACATATTGTATTTAGCTGCTAATTCTTTATGATTAAATCCATTATATTCTGATACTATTTCTCTATCACGAGCATCTTTGTATATCATTTTTTCAGTAGGAAAGTACACAGATGTTCCCCCAAATTCTTTAAATAAAAGCTTTAACTTTGTCTATTCCAAGCTCTATAGCTATATTTTCAAATTGTACAGGTAGATTAATTATAAAAACTCTTTTATTTAATAAAAAATATATTTATATGTCCAAAATAAATTAATATATTTTTGATATTAGATTATAAAACTTATAATATACAAATACTAATAAAATTTAGAATAATAACCTGTAAAAAACTTTAATAATTCATCAGAAGAAATATTCCCCTGTAATTCTCCATAATTAAATCCAATTTGATAAACTAATTTTTTATCTTCATTTATAAATTTATATCCATCTGTATTTGGTTCATCAAGTAATATTAAATTATTAAGTTGTTCTTTAGGAATAAACTTTACTGATTTTGACATTATTGTACACGTTTTACCTTCATTATTTTGATAAGTATATTTTTTTTGAACATCATATCCATTGCCTATAAGAGTTTCTTTTTTATTAATGAGTTTAAATTCTCCTACTAATTTTATATCATTTTCATCTATGTCCAAATCAATATCTTTATAATCTTTAAGAAATTTATTATACATACTTAATTTAAAATCAGTTATTGCATTTAATATAGATTCACAAAGTTCCTTAATTTGATTAAAATCTATAGATTCAATATTATCCTCTGCATCATCATACAACCTAGCTTTTGCATAGTCATTACATAAATTTATTACAGGTATTTCCCCCATATAAAAAGAAAGATCATCTGATGATCCTCCGCCTGATAAATTAAACTCCTTATTAGTCAATTTATCCATCATAATAGATATTATATTATTTTCTCCATTAACAGTTTGCATTATAATAGGGCCTTTCCCTTTTTCTCCTACCATATCAATATTTATACAGCCTAATATATTATTTTTTTCATCTTCATCAAGGCTTGAAACAAACTTTCTTGATCCAGATCTAAAATACTCTTCTGCACTAAAAAATACTATACCTATATTAAATTCATCATTATAATCACTCAATACTCTTGCTAGTTCTAATACAGTAGCACTACCTGATGCGTTATCTACAATACCAATAGTATCACTTGTTGAATCATAATGTGCTGTTAAATATAATGTCTTCTTATTTTTATCAAAGTTGCGTTGAGTAGCAATTATATTCCTAGCCTTTCCTATAGAATCAGAGTTATAAAAATTGTTATTTAAATAATCTAAATTAGTTTCAGATTGTACAGTTGTATATTGATCTTGTTTATATACATCAAATTCTTGAAACATAACAGAATAACCGTATTTAGTAAGTTGATTATTTATATATTCTGAAGATTCTATCTCTCCATCTGATCCATAATTTCGTACATTTGACGATATCTTTTTTATATTTTCTTTTAATAAATTTTCATTTATAGTTATGTCTTTACTTTTATACTTTATTTGATTATTATCTTCACTTTGATTTGTAGATAATTTTTTACTTTCAGAGCATCCAGTTAATAATAAAATCATACTTAATAGTATAATTAACTTATTTACGTTCAAAATATAATTCACCCCTCTTAAACAAAAGACTTACTATATAGTAAGTCTTTGTTTATATTTATCCTATATGATTAAGGTATTTATCTGCAACCCATCCATTACCATACTTACTTTGTATTTCTTGCCACCACATTCCATTTGCATATTTTTGCTTAGTATATGTAGTTATTACAGTTACACCTTTAGGTAATTGTCCAACTACTTTATATGATGTTCCTGCGTTAGATCTAATATTTACATTTGATGCATTTACAACAGCATATTGAGCTCTCGGTTAAACTATTTCATTTTTATTATCCTCACTTATATAATTAGTAACTTCATTTGCAAATGACACCATTGTAGTTGAAGTCATCGCTAATATTGCACTTAAGCATAATAATTTCTTTTTCATATATATCCCCCTATATTTTTAATAATTTATCAATTTAAGTGTATAATATTAAGTTTCCATATTAAAGTATTTCTATAAACAAAATTAACTTAATATAACACATCAAATGACACTATCTCTAATTTGTATTTATTCTATAACATAAATTTATTAAAAATTCATATTTAAGCTTTTAATGTTATTACATAACTGTTATGTAAAAGATCTTACTATCTCTATTAGCTTATTACACAGATAAT
This sequence comes from uncultured Mycoplasmatota bacterium, assembly GCA_900546715.1. Classification (GTDB taxonomy): domain Bacteria; phylum Bacillota_I; class Bacilli_A; order RF39; family UBA660; genus Onthocola_B. The sequence goes on from UREA01000037.1 coordinate 6,100, forward strand.
AATTGACACTAATCCCTATAAATATTAAAGATCAACATGCTCACCCACACCACATATTTATAAAGAGCCATTTTTTAACGCACCTATTTTTTTAAATTAACTTTATTCCACATATACCTTGATACTATTGGCTCTATCTCAATAACAATATCATTCTTTTCTTTTTTTCCCTGATACTCAAATACACCAATATAGTTTTTATTTTTTAAAATATAATCAACCTTCTGCTTAGAAAATCCATACTTAGCACCTATTTTAGCTAATGAAAGCCCTTTAGACCTCAATTTAAATATCTCTTTAACTATTTTAGCTTCTTCCTCATCTATTTCAAATTGACCATATTTATTTACCTTATATCCAAATGCTGGCTTACCACCTACCCACTTATTTTCATTAAGTCTAGCTATTCTTCCATTTCTAGTTCTTTCATTTATTACAGCTCTTTCAAACTCTGCAAAGCTCCCTAGCATTTGTAAAAATAACATACCTTGAGGGGTTGAAGTATCAAACATTTCCGTTACACTTACTAAAGCCACTTCATAATTTTGTAACTCATAAATCATAGCTAATAAGTTGTACAAACTACGGTGTATTCTATCATTTTTATAAACTATAATCATATCTATGTTATTTTCTTTTACATAATCCATCATCTTATCGTACTCTGGTCTATCTGTAGATTTACCTGATACTGCTTTATCTATAAACATTTCATCTATCACGATATCGTGAAGTTTAGCATACATTCTAATTTTTTCTTCTTGGTCCTTAAGTGAAGTATTATATACTTGCATTAAGGTAGATATTCTACAATATCCTACTGCTCTTTTTTTCATGTCATCCTCCAAATGTATTTTATTTAATTTGTTTCATTATATTAAATTCTCTTAAGGAGTTTTATATTTAATATTTAATAAATTTAAATCTAAAAATAAATAAAATTAATAAGTATTTTCCCCCTTTCTGGAGAGTACATAACAACAGTTATCTACTCTCTAGACTTTAAAATATACCTAATTACTATATTTAGGGTAGCTTTTATAATAGTATTTAAACTAAAAAGGTCAAGTTTGTCGGCTCAAACTTGACTTTTTAGATTTGAAATAATTTTTATACTTAAGTAATACCAACATTTAAACTTTAAAATATCCTCATTATTTTTTTATTTTTCATAAATCTATTCTAATTTATTTATCAAAGTTTGTCGAATATATTAAAATACATAAAAATGGAGGGATACTCCCTCCAACTATGATTTATTTAACTTCATCTTTTAAAGCTTTTACCTCATCTACTGTCAATCCTGTTTTTTGAGCTATTATTTCTATTGATAGTATATCAAGTAGCCCCTTTGCTATTTCTATAGCCTTCTTTTTTTCTCCAGCTTTTATACCTTCTTCTTTTCCTTCTTCAATAAGACTCTTTCCTATTTCAGTCACTCTTAACTCCTCCTTTACTCTTTCTAAATCTTTACCACTTAAAAATTTATTAGCAAAAGCATATAAAATAGATTCCATATCTCTTTTATATGGACTAGTTATTTCTTTACTTAACTTTATAGCCTTTAATATTTTTTCACTTTTATCCATTTTTCCACCCATAACTGGTGTAAATGTAAGCTTTATAATATCTTGTTTATCTATATCTTTCCCACTAGATAGCTTATCTATTATTTCATCAAAAACTTTATCGCCATCTTCATTAACCATAGATATAGCATTTACTTTATAAGTATTTATACCACAATTATATTCACTAATTGGATTTTTGATATCACCTGAGTAAACAACATATGTGATAACTTCTTTTTTAGTTTGATGATTAAGTAGTGCTTCATAAGTTCTAAATCTCATTAAATCATCTATTCCCTTATCAGTTGTTTGAAACTCAAAATGTATATAGCTATCATCTTCCATTAAGAATGTATAATCCATATACATGTTTTTACTTTCTAAAACAACTAATTCCGTTGGACCATTATCTTTTACTTTTTTATCTATTCCAAAGAACTTAAGACCTTCTTCTGCGAATATATCCATTGCTCTTTTCATTATAAAATCTTCATAATTTGGCTTTTTCATTAGTTCACCGCCTTAATTTTTAATATACTATATTAATGTATTGATTAAAAGTATATAATATAAATATATATTTTTCTGAAATTAATAATATATCTAAACCATCTTAACCATCTTAATTAAGCTGCAATTAATTAAGGTGGTTTATTTTATATTCTCATAAAACTTAATGTATTGATTTAGAATATAGTTTAGTAACTCTTGTTGAGTTACTCCACTATCTTTTAGATCTTCTGCAATTTTCTCAAATCCTTTTTGAACTTCTACATCTAGCTTTAAAGTCTTTGCTCTATAGTCCCTTTTTGCTTGTTTGAAGTTATATATATCTCTTACTATATCTTCTTTTTTCTCAATATTACTATCTGTAATATCTTTGTAATATTCATTTTGACCATCTAGTATTGCCTTTATTCTATCTACATTATCCATTAAATATATAAGGCTATTTTTTTGATGATTTGATATCTCTAAATTGGTTGTAATATTATTTATTACTGGAATACTACTTTCTTTTTTCGGGGTACTTTTTATATTACTTTCTGTAATATTACTGTAATATTTCTTTCGTCACCCCGCTTGTACATCAGTATTTGCAAGGATATACTGCTTTTTACTCTGGCTATATTTATACCCAAATTTAGAGAAATTCTTACTTATAGTCTTTCGTGATATCTCAACTTCTTCTGAAAAAGCAGTTAATGTTTTACCTTCTTTTAGTATGTTATTTACATACTCTATTTGAGCTAATATATCTAAGTTTTTGAATTGTTCCTTGTTCATATTATCATCTCCAATAAATATTACTTATTGTAATATTATATATTACTTATTAAGTCATTTCTGTAATTTTTTATATTAAATTTTAAATATAATTGTATTTTTTATTAAGTACATAAAAAAAGAGTTTAAGTGTGATCATAAAATACTTAAACTCTTCTTATTTGTATTTTCTAGTCAATTTTTTCTTCCTAGCTATTTCACTTAATGATAAATAAATATCTACTCCTACATCTTTATAATTTAAAATATTTTCATATTAAAAACTTATATATTTCTACTCTTCTTCTCCAAATTCAATCTTAAAATCTCCTATAACTTTTCCATCTTTATTATAAACATTGATAGTTCTTTCCTCAGAACTATCTTTTCTTACCTCCTCTTCATATACATATCCTTCTATACCATTTGTTGCTTTTGCCAGTATCATTCCTTTTTCATTATACATATACTCACGTTCTTTTAATTTTTTATTAGGTATATCTAAATTTTTTAATATATCTTTATAATTTTCAAAAACATTCTCTACTAACTTATCACTATTTTTATTATACGGAGATATCCATTTAGCTTGTTTAAAACGCCAATTAGAAGATAAGTTATTATATTTCATATCTCCACCTGTAGTAAATGTAGAGTAACCATCTGCATATCTAGTAGTTACACTTACTGCAGTTGTTCCATTTGTATTATAATAATATGGTGTTGCTGCTATTAATGAATACTCCGTTCCCCATAATGTCATAGATAGCCCCATATCTTTTGCTGGTTTAGGTGAACCAACTGTTAGAATTCCTCTTGCAGCAGCTTGTCCCATTGATGGCTTAGTTAATATTGATGAATTTACTGTATAGTTACCTTTAGTTACTGAACCTGTTGGATGAGTTCCCTTTGATTCAATCTGAACTAAAGATGTATTACTTGCTATCAAACTACGTGCATTTACTATTGACGTACTAGCTAAGCCTATTATCGCCAATGATACAACAATTAAACTCTTAGTTTTCTTCCTTAATAACATACTTATTTCCTCCTCATAAAATTATTATTTTATGTATTAATCTATTTGGCTAATTTAAATCATTCTTCCCCGTAACATAAATTGGTTTAAATAAAAAAGCTTTTATAAGAATCAGTAATTATTAAAATTATCTAAATACTAACTCTTTAATTTTAGCTATAGAATTATATTTCACCATTAATTTACTGTAAAATAAATGTTATAAACTAGCATAGAATATACATCTAAATTTTAATTACTCTAACTATATTTTTCTATAAAAATATAGTTTTGTAACTATTCGTATTTTTTTTTTGATTCATTTTGTTGTTTTATTAACTATTTTGTATTATATATGTATCTATAAACCCTTTATCCTTGGCCAATTTAACCTGATTTATAGCATTATTTTTATCCTTAAAAGCACCAATACAAACCTTGTATAAAACATCACTTGCAACAGCTTCTAATCCAAATAAATCTATTAAATTATCCCTAATTACTAGAGCTACCGCTTTAATATTACTACTAACATTTAAATCTCTTTCCGCATTAACATTAGAAATAAAATCAACCTCAATTAAAGCAGCAGGCATATTAGTATTCTTAAGTACAGAAAGTTTCTGGCTTAACT
>UREA01000038.1 GCA_900546715.1 uncultured Mycoplasmatota bacterium
AATCCCCATAAATATGGGAATTTTCTCTTTTAATCTTATTTTGCACCTTTTACGGGAACTTTGAATTTAATTCAAGCAATTTTGTTAAATTTTAATTAAAAAAACTTGGAAAATCCAAGTTAGTATAATTCGTTATATATCAATTCAACAGTATCATAGTTTAATGTTTCTCCATCAGGATCTTGAGAAACTAAAACATTTATATTTATTGCTCCACCACTAGCTATATCGCTTTGAGAAAAACGAGTTACATAAACAACTTCGCTATTATTATAAAATATTGCCAAGCCACTAAGCATTGATATAGTTTGTTCAAAAGGATTTACTCCAGATACCGTCATGGTAATTGATTTATCATTGTTAATAATTTCGCTATGATTTAAATTTAATTGATTTTTATCTAAAAATGTTGTTTTATCTTTTACATATGTTGGATTCATAGTTATTTCAATATTACCAGCATAACCATCAGTTACACTCGGAACATTTAAATTAATTGCATATACATCATCTTTTACTAAAGCTCCGGTGTAAGTAGTAATATTATCCATTACAACATTGTTATCGTTTTTAAACACAACATTTACCGTAGATGTTACTATATCTTTGTCTAAACTAGTTATTTTAAGTAGCATGGATTTACCATCACGATAAATAGAATAATCAACATCAAAATCATTTGATATTTTAGATATAACATTGTCATTTGTATACATCAAACTTTTATTTTCTACCTCTAACGGTTCTCCTTTTGAATCTTTTTTTAGCAAAAATATTCCTTCGATAATAACTACTAATGCTAAAATTGCAATTATAATTAATTTCCAATCTATCTTTTTCAATATAAGAATCCTCCTTCACAAGTATTATGACCATAGTAACACGAATCGCAAGTCGACTCAATTGTTACATAACCTCCTTTACAAGTATTTTCTCCAGTATAGCAATCGCTACATGAACTATAATCCGTTACATAACCACCTTGGCAGGTATCAGAACCACTTTGACATGGGTTGTAACTACCGGTTGTACACGAAGTATTTATTTCATATTTGTTACACAAAGAATAAGATGGTCCTCCAATAACACAAGGACTTGTAGAATCAACACAATTTTGGCTACCTACATGGGCAAAACAACAATAATGTTGTGTCGCTGATACACATACTTTTTCTTGCGTACAATTTTGGTCATATCCACCACTACAGGTATCAGAACCACTAGCACAAGAATCATATTTTTTTCCACAACCATATTCACAAGTATCATCACCATATTTACAGTCATCATAATATTCATCACAACCAGGTCTACAAGTATTTTCTCCTCTTGCACAAGTGCTATAATCATATGTATGGCTATCAGTTGCAGAAATTCCAGCATTGTTTGTACATGTTTGATTTACTGTATAATCTCTAGTTCCTATTAATCTTTGGTTGTAGTTAGTTTTACCATTTATACCACTAGTATCATCACTACATGTCATTATGGCAGTATCTATTCCACTTATACTAAAACTTATTTCTGGTGGTGTCGAGTCCACTTTTACATTTAAATTGCAAGATCCAACATTCCCAGCTTCATCTTTGACATAACCATAATATGTTGTTCCTTTAGTATTTCTTTGAAGACTAGCAGTGACATTATTATAATTAACCTTGCTACTAGTAGACATCCCTTTTTGAGATATTCCACTTGCATCATCACTGGTATTTAAAACTAAATTGGCATTTTCAATATACCAATTATTAGCCCCCATTTGAGCACTAGTTGTAATTGTACATGTTGGAGCAACGGTATCTACATGACTTATTTCAAACGTATATGTATCTGCGGATTGATTGCCGGCGTTATCTCTTAGGCAAACATTATATGTACCATTATTTTTGGTTGTTGTATATTTGTCGTCATTTAACTTTTCAAAATCTTCAATTGTAAGTGAACTACAATCCTTATTCCCAACATATATACCATAAACTCCTGAACCACTATAATCTGTTACTCTTATAGTTATTTCTTTTTCAGTATTAGTCCAAGTTGCCTCATCTTTAATTATTGTTTCTAAAATTTCTGGTGGTTGCATATCTATTTTAACAATTTTACTGGTGGTAGCAATTACATTTTCAGCATCTTTTAGATAAGTTACATTTACCGTATATGGTAAAGTAATTGCATTATTTGCGGCGACATTTGTAGTAATTGTAGCAGTATCATAATTTGTTCCTTGGTTAGTTTTCCATTCATATGTAGCATTTTCTTCTTGAAAAGCGCTTCCATCAGGATAACGAATTTCTAAAGTCACATTTTCATTATACCAATTATTTCCAACCTCTTCGCAGGTTCCATCACTTTTACAAGCATAAATCGTAATAGCACTACCTTTTTCATAGTTTGTACAAGTTCCATTGGCATCTGCCATATAATTTTCAGAAGTTAATTTTAATTCTGCAGTAAATTCTCCATCTTCATAAGTACTTCTAACTATATAACAATTTAGACTACTATTATCAACAGGATTATATATATCTGTTTCATCGTCTGGTTCTACATAACCATTTAATATTAAATCTTCTACACTAACTACAGTTATATTTGTATCATTAGCATAACTTATAGCTTGTGTTTCAATATATGATAATACATTTTCTAATTGTGACGTTAAAACATCTTTTTGAACTCTAGTATAAATTGCAAAAGCAATTCCAATAATTATAGCAAGTATTGCTATTACTCCTAAAAGTTCTACTAAAGTAAATCCTTTTTTATTCACTACAATCACCTTTATTTTCAATTAAATTATATCTAATTAAATTAGTTTTGTAAAGAAAAAACCAGAAGATTTTATTCTTCTGATTCACAAACATAAATATTATTTCCTAACTTCCAAATACCATCTTCATTATATATTGGAGTTCTAGTTTGTTCATAATAAATATATTTTTTTTCATCATCGCCATCAAAATGCAAATCACTAAAATCATACTCACGGATATTTTTACAAGGATTAGCTATCTTTTTTACATATATTTTATCATCGATATTTATATATTCATTTTTTTCTTCTACATCAATTAATGTTAATTGCATATCACTTACAAAAGTATCACTAACAAGGGTTTCAAATTCATCTAATGTCATAATTTCTTCATCAACATAATAATAAGTTTCATCACCTATAGCTATGGAACCATCACTAACTTTTACATCGCCATACATATAATAATAATATTTATAGTTATTATCTAATAAAGTGCTTATTCTGTTTTCCATTGTTTCTTGTTCTTTTCCTTGTTCATCATTTTTCTTAACTATTAATATAGTAACAGTTATAGCAATAGCTATTAATAAAATTATAGCAATAATACTAATTATAATAAACTTCTTCTTTTTCATAGTTAATCTCCTTAAATTATTTTAATACATAATAACTTATTAAAACTGTGTATTGATAATAGGTATAATTTACTAAATCTTCATATTCACATACATTATATCGATTTAAAGAACCCCGACTACAAGTTAAACAGTATCTTCCACTTAATTCATCACCACGATCACAGTAGTAATCAACATCCGTATATGCACAAGATGCACTATAATCACCTTGCCATTCACATGTAGCACGACATGTTACTCTTTCGGTTGTTCCAACTTTATCTTGAGTACAAGCATATCCGGGATCGGCAGGACAAGCATTTCTATCATTTTTATAGTAATTATCATCACAATATTGATCACTATATCCAGCAATTCCCCAGAATAAGCCACTATTACAGAATAAGTCATTCCAACCTGTTAGTGTATAATCTCTACCAGTACATCTTGTACCTCTGACATCACCACCATGAGGGCAATAATAATCGGCACAATATTCCTCTTCATGAGCGTTATATCTATCTGGTGATTCTGTAAATGTTTCATATCTTTGACCAGTATTTCGATTTCCTCCAGTTACAGTATAAGTTACATTATGATTAGATAACCTACTTGATGAAACTCTACCGCCACCACTAGATATAGTTACACTATCTAGGTATACAGCATCACTTATATATTCTGTATCACTTATTGTACTACTTGTTTCACTATATAAATCGTTTCCTGTTACTCTAGTAGTTCTTACAGTTCGATTTACAATGTCTGATATTTTAATAGTAGTATTAGAGATATTACCAGCTTTATCTCTTATCCATAAATAATATGTGGTATTATCATTTACAGTGTAAGTTGTTGAATATTCATCAGTACCTTCGGTATCTATTGCAATCCAGTTTTGCGGAGTACTTGATGATGTTGTTATTTGATATCCATTTAACCCTGATGTTTTTGATGCTGTATCACCAGTTTTAGTATCAGCAACATCATTTACAGATATATCTAAAACAAAACTAAATGCATATTTTGATTGACCAGATATATAATCTGATTCTCTTTGATTTATTGTTAATTTACCAGTTGGTTTAATTGTATCAATATTAGAAACTGTATAATTTGCACAACCATGATTACCTAAATCATCTTTAGCACAAAAATAATATGTTCCATTTTGAGTTACTTCTTTTTGTTCACTTATTTGAGAAGTTGTTTTCGCTATACTATGTGGTAATGTTTCATCCTTGCTATCACTATTTGCAAAACCATAGGAAACTATTCCTGATTGACTATCATAAGTGGTTCCTGTTAGAGTTACTTTATTTATCCAGTTAATATTGCCATCTTCATCGATATTTGTAGGATTTCCAATTAAATCGATATGACTAATACTTCCATCTACATTGGTTATTTCAAATGCATCACTAATATTTGATACATTTCCAACATTATCTATGACACATGCCCGATATGTTCCCATTTCCACAATATCTTCAGTAAATGTTTCTCCAGTTACAGGATCGTAATCTTCTTTATTTTCACTACATTCAGTTAAATCTTTACCAACATATATACCATATAATCCTGAACCATTACCATCGGTTGCAGTAATTGTAACTGTTTTCTTGGTTGTCCACTCTGTACTATCTGGTACTTCTATTCCAATTATCCTTGGTGCTTCTCTATCTATTTTTATGGTAGCATTAGCACTTGTTTCTAAATTATTCCCTTCTTCTTGCCATCTTACTGTTACTGTATATGGAATTTGACTTGCTACTCCAACTGGCACATCAGTTTGGGTAGTGGAATCAGTTGTAGTTGTTCCATAATTACTACGCCATTCGTATGTTGCTCCTTCTTTATTTAAAATTTCATTTCCTTCTAAAACTGCTAAATAGACATTGTTTTTAAACCAAGTATTATCATCTAACAACTTAAAGCCAACTTTATCATTTATACCTTCTAAGTTGTTATTTTCTTCACTAATTTCTTGAATTCCAATGGATGCTATTGCTTCTTTTTCATAAGAACTACATGTACCATCATCATCACGTCCTAATAAATTATCATCATTTATTTCTAGTAATGATGTAAATTCACCATCTTCATATGTACTTCTTACTAAATAACAATTTAAACTACTATTATCTACCGGACTATAAATATCAGTTTCATCATCTGGTTCTACATAACCATTTAGTATTAAATCTTCTACACTTACTACTGTGATATTCGTATCATTTGCATAATTTTCCGCTTGAGCTTCTATATATGATATTGTATTTTCTAATTCCTGATTTAATACATCATTTCTCACTCTTGTATAGATTGCAAAAGATATTCCAATAATTATAGCTAGTATTGCTATTACTCCCAAAAGTTCTACTAATGTAAATCCTTTTTTATTCATATCACTACCACCTTTATCTTATTAAATTATATCTAATATCCTTTTTTTTGTAAAGTGAAAAAACAGAAGATTTACTCTTCTGCTATACAATAATATACATTAACTCCCATTTTCAAAGTACCACTATCATCTTCATACATATATGTACCATTATTATCAAATAAAACATATAAACTTCCGTCAGCTTCTTTATTATATATAATGTTATCTAAATTATATTTAACTATGTTACTACAAACATTTTTACCCTTTTTAACATACATTTGATTATCAACTACTAGATATTCATTTCTGCCTTCTGCATTATATCTTTTAGCGGTATATTTTTCTAAAAAAGTATCTTCAATTAAAGAATTTAATTCTTCGGTAGTTATTAAATTTTCATCATTAACAATTTCATACCTTTCACCATCTTCAGTTTCAATACCACCTTCTCCAGTTTTTATATCACCATACATATAATAATAGTATTTATAATCATTTTCCAAAAGCTCAATAATTCTATTTTCTAAAGCTATTTCTTCTGGATTTTTTTCTTCATCTTTATTAGTTACTAATAAAACTATAACAACTGCTATTATTATAATTAATATAACTGCACTAATTAGTATTATCATCTTTTTATTTTTCATGTTTCACCTACTTCAATTTGTAATAAGTAATTGTTACTGAATATTTCCAGTAATCATACTCTACTTGACAATCATAATAACATCTTCCACTAGACAATCTTTCACCATAATCACAGCCATAACATGTTCTATAAGATAAACTATCATTACCACTACAATAATAATCAGTAATTGTTCTACAACTTGGTGGATAATCATCAAAATAGCATGTTGCATAACAGTGACCAGTTTGCTGTACTTTTGAACCAGTACATGATTGACCATCTCTTAAAGTAAATGTACAACCATAAGCATCATTTGTTCGATAATAGCCGGGAGCACATGGAGTACTAGCACCAGGATCGCTACATCCATTGGTAACTCCGTTATTACAAAAACAAGTCATTGTACTATTATTTCCTGTTAATGTATATGAAGCACCACGACTACCAACACATCGTCCTCCTGATAAACGGTCACCCCGATCACATTCACAATCTTCATATGAATCGACATGAGCTGGATAGGAATCAGCAGTTCTATTACAGGTTGAATCTCTCAAACCTGTGTATGTATTTCCACCTGTAACAGTAAAATTAACATTATGGTTGGATAAGCTCTTTGATGAAACTCTACCGCCACCACTAGATATAGTTACACTATCTAGGTATACAGCTTCACTAATATATTCACTTTTACTAATTGTACTACTTATTTCACTACGAATATTAGAAACTGTTTTGCTTCTAGTAGTTCTTTCCACTACATCACTCACTTTAAATGTTGTATAGTTTGTATTTCCAGCTTTATCTCTTATCCATAAATAATAAGTAGCATTCTCATTTACAGTGTATGTTGTTGTATATGTATCATCTTCTTCGGTATCTATTGCAATCCAGTCTTGAGGTGTACTTGATGATGTTGTTATTTGATATCCATTTAACCCTGATGTTTTTGATGCTGTATCACCAGTTTTAGTATCAGCAACATCATTTACAGATATATCTAAAACAAAACTAAATGCATATTTTGATTGACCAGATATATAATCTGATTCTCTTTGATTTATTGTTAATTTACCAGTTGGTTTAATTGTATCAATATTAGAAACTGTATAATTTGCACAACCATGATTACCTAAATCATCTTTAGCACAAAAATAATATGTTCCATTTTGAGTTACTTCTTTTTGTTCACTTATTTGAGAAGTTGTTTTCGCTATACTATGTGGTAATGTTTCATCCTTGCTATCACTATTTGCAAAACCATAGGAAACTATTCCTGATTGACTATCATAAGTGGTTCCTGTTAGAGTTACTTTATTTATCCAGTTAATATTGCCATCTTCATCGATATTTGTAGGATTTCCAATTAAATCGATATGACTAATACTTCCATCTACATTGGTTATTTCAAATGCATCACTAATATTTGATACATTTCCAACATTATCTATGACACATGCCCGATATGTTCCCATTTCCACAATATCTTCAGTAAATGTTTCTCCAGTTACAGGATCGTAATCTTCTTTATTTTCACTACATTCAGTTAAATCTTTACCAACATATATACCATATAATCCTGAACCATTACCATCGGTTGCAGTAATTGTAACTGTTTTCTTGGTTGTCCACTCTGTACTATCTGGTACTTCTATTCCAATTATCCTTGGTGCTTCTCTATCTATTTTTATGGTAGCATTAGCACTTGTTTCTAAATTATTCCCTTCTTCTTGCCATCTTACTGTTACTGTATATGGAATTTGACTTGCTACTCCAACTGGCACATCAGTTTGGGTAGTGGAATCAGTTGTAGTTGTTCCATAATTACTACGCCATTCGTATGTTGCTCCTTCTTTATTTAAAATTTCATTTCCTTCTAAAACTGCTAAATAGACATTGTTTTTAAACCAAGTATTATCATCTAACAACTTAAAGCCAACTTTATCATTTATACCTTCTAAGTTGTTATTTTCTTCACTAATTTCTTGAATTCCAATGGATGCTATTGCTTCTTTTTCATAAGAACTACATGTACCATCATCATCACGTCCTAATAAATTATCATCATTTATTTCTAGTAATGATGTAAATTCACCATCTTCATATGTACTTCTTACTAAATAACAATTTAAACTACTATTATCTACCGGACTATAAATATCAGTTTCATCATCTGGTTCTACATAACCATTTAGTATTAAATCTTCTACACTTACTACTGTGATATTCGTATCATTTGCATAATTTTCCGCTTGAGCTTCTATATATGATATTGTATTTTCTAATTCTTGATTTAATACATCATGCCTTACTCTTGTATAGATTGCAAAAGATATTCCAATAATTATAGCTAGTATTGCTATTACTCCAAGTAACTCTACTAAAGTAAAACCTTTTTTGTTCATACATCATCACCTTATTCTAAAACAATTATATCAAATTTAATTAAAATGTAAATACTAATTACATAAATCAATATTTAAATCATAATTTTTATTTGCTAATATAATTTTTTCGTTTTCACACACTAATGCATTAAAATCATTTAAGTCGTATTTTTTAGCTACCGTGACAAGTTCATCATTTCTAAGAATTTCTCCACCAGTATCATTAACAATATCTTCTATACTGATTCTGCCATCTGTTATTAAATAACTTAATTCATAAATAGCATCCGGAGCATAACTAATATGAAAAGAACTAATACCATATAAATAATAATTACCAGTTAAATTGACTAAATCAGTACTATCATTTTCTTCTATTTCATAATCGTATTCATTGTAAATATCACTAGAAATTGTATAGGCATCTTCCAAAAAAATAGTACCATTTTCATATCCAGCGACTCTACCAACAACACTAACATAATCATAAATGCGAAATCCACTTAAATCTTCATCTAAAGAGATGCTAACTTTATAATCTTGACTAAAATTAACATAGCCATTTAATGAATCATCTACTAATGTATAAGCATTTAACTCCATATTATCTCTGCCACTAATTTTACTAACTTTACCACTAATCTTAACAAATTTATTTTTATTTTCTTGATAACTTTCTAATGGATTAATTAAAAATGTATTAATGTCTATTTCTTCTAATGAATCTACTGAGCAAGCATATCTTTTTTCATAACCATAATCAAGCACTAGTTCATTTTCACAATTGTATATGCGATAAAAAAAACTATTATATGTGCTAATTTTATCATTGCTTTTTAATTCATAAATATAGATTGGTATTTTAGATAATTCCACATATAAAAGGACATCCAAGGAATAAGTTAGAACAATTAGAATTAAAGGGACTATTATAATTAAATATATATTTTTGTTTTCTTTAAATATTAAGCTTATGGTAATTAATACTATGCCTAAAAGAACGCTTATTAACCTGATAATGTTATAAGTATTAAAGAAAAATGGTATTATTATAAAAAACGTTCCGATAATAATAAATATAATTGCTTTTTTATTCATATTAAGTACCATTCCTTTCTCTTCGTTCAAGTCACACATAGAAATGAAAAACCTTGAACTTTTTTAATATTT
>UREA01000039.1 GCA_900546715.1 uncultured Mycoplasmatota bacterium
TTACTTTCATTTTTTTCTCCTTTTCATTAATCATATAAATTTATAACTTTTAGTCAGTTATCTATTTGTGAACTAATTATATCAAAAATATATTTGTCATTCAATATTTTTTTATAATGTTATAGAATTTGGTCGACATTGTCGACCAAATTCTATATACCAATACCAACGAAAACAACTAGTTTAATTACATTAAACAATCTCATATTCTCTAGCAAGTATCCTAGAATCACTACAATATTCCATGATAAACTTATTACCTTTCTTACATATAATAATACCTATAGTTTTATCTTGAGTTGCTTTTCTTAAATGTTTATCAATATAATTTATGTATACTTCTATTTGACCTATATGTTCTTTTTTTAGTTCAGTTACTTTTAATTCAACTACTACAAAACAATTGAATTCATAATTGAACAATAGCAGATCAATGTAATTGTAGCTATCTCCTAGTTTTATTTTATATTCATTTCTAATGAAAGTAAAACCGGAGCCTAATTCATCTAAAAAACTTGGTATATCTTCAAGAATAACTTTTTGTAATACTTTTTCAGATATTATCTCTTTGTTGGTAGTATTTTTGATAATAATAGGATTTTTAATGAAATCAACTATTGACGTTTCCTGTGAAGAAATAAACTTTTCCTTAGTTTTATCATCTAATCTTTCATACTCTTTATTTTTGATTCGTTCACGAAGCTCTCTAACTGATAGGTTTTGTTGATCTGTAATCTTTATGTAATAATTGATTTCATTGATATTATTTATTGACAATAATTCTACATAATGTGACCAGTTTAAATTTCCAGACAATGTCTGGAAATTGTTTTGATTAATAAACTTGTAAAACTTTAACATAACATATAAACTACTTTTGCTATATTTTAGATTAGTATCTTCTTTTAATCTCTTAGAATATTCACTTATTATTCCTTCTCCATATTGTTTACCGGCTTCACTTAGTAACTTTCCAAGATTATAATAAGTAGTAAGATCACTTCTGTTCTTACTATAATCCTTTACTTTTTTAGTTATTTCATTATTTATTAATTCATTTTTTATTTCATTATAATAATTCATAATTCACCCTTTCCTAATTTTTTAACAATAATATATCAATTTTGGACTCACTGCGTCCAAAATTAAAAAAATAATAAATTCAATTATTGGCACAGTGTGCCAATAATTTAAAATACTTAGTTAATAATTTAAAAAAACATAAATATCTGTATTTACTTATTTTAAAGCATAAGTAGTAACTAAAATATCATCACTTGTAGTATACTTAACAATGTATTTATCATTTTCTTTAACTATTAATAACCCTATTGTTTTATTATGATTAATTTCTTTTATGTTATTTTCTACATAATTAACATAAAAAATTAATTGTCCTATATCTGTATGTTTAATTTTTCTAGTTTTAACTTCTACAACTACAAAAGCATTTAATTTAAAATTAAAGAATAATAAATCTATTTTATAAGTCTTATTGTTTACATGTATTTTATATTCATGACCAACTAGAGAAAAGCCTGTACCTAATTCTAGAAATTTATCTTCCAGTAAAGATATGATATATTTGTGAATTGCAAGCTCATCAATTTTATCAATATCATCATCAACTTTAAGTATTATTGGATCTTTTATCATATCTTTAATTGATAATGCTGTATTATTAGTATCACTAATAATCTCAATATGTTCTTTATCAGCATAAGATAATCTATCAAAAGATTTATTTTTGATTTCTTTTTGTAGTTCTCTAGAAGATAAATTATTAAGTATAAATTATTAAGTATAACTAAATTGATATAATAATTTAGTTCATTTTCATTTTTTATAGGCAAAATTAATCTATAATGAGTCCATGTCAATTGTGGACGCAGTGCGTCCACAATTGGAAATGTTATGTAAAATTTTCTCATTTTATTAAGATTGCTTTTACCATAATTTTTACCATATTTCTCACTTAATTTCTTACCCCATTCATTTATTAAATTATCCCCATACTTTGCTCTTTTTTCTCCACCATGGGCTTCAACTATAAGCTTACCTATATTCCAATAAGTAAGTAATGTACTTGAGTTATCCTTTAGAGCTGTAGCTTTCTTTCTAGCTTCATTTTCTACTATTAATTCTTCGATGTTTTTAAAATAATTCATGATATACCTCCTTATATCAAAAATGTCCGTCACTGACGGACGCTTTCAATTTTCATTAAATATTATTGAAGTGATTTATCTATGCTAACATAAACATTTATATAATGCAAATCGCCAATTTTTAAAATTGAAGCCGTTTTTTGCAAAAAAATGACCAAATTTTTAAAAAATTTAACAAAAATGGCTTAAATTTTTAAAATTAGTAAAATTTAAAAAAATTTTATGTTATGATTAAATTAGTTTATAAAGGAGTATGTATGGCACTTAAAAGAGGAATAGTTAAATTAGATGAGTATACTAATAATTGGGAAGAAGAATACTTAAAAGAATAAAAACTATTAAAATCTCTGTTAAATGACAAAATAATAGAAATACACCATATATTCCAGGATTAAAAGCTAAGCCAATAATAGATATATTAATAGTTTTAAAAAATTTTGATTATATTGATGATATTACAAATATATTAGAGCCTTATGGTTATGAAAATAGAGGAAAACAAGGTATTGATGATAGATTCTTTTTTGCTGAATGTCCAGATGATGCCGGAACTCATTATATTCATTTTACTTTACCAAATAGTGATACTTATTATAATCAAATATATTTTAAAAAATATTTAATTGAACATCCCGAATATATCCAAAAATACTGTGATTTAAAAGAAAAATTAGCAAAACAATATGCTAGCAACAGACCTAAATATACTAAAGGAAAAGATGAGTTTATAAAAAGTATTATTGCTAAAGCCCATCAAGAATATGATATGTAAAATTCAAAATGGGTGACAGTGTCACCCATTTTAAAATTGTAGTTAATAACCAACAAAAAAGTTGCGACACTGTCGCAACTTTTTAAAACAATTTTAATAATTATCGCTTCTTAAGAATGGTGGAATTTCATATTCATCATCCACTTCTTGTGGTTTTGGCCTTCTTTTAGGAATATCATCTGAGAATAATGCTTCTTCACCAGTTTGTTCATCAAAACCTGTAGCAATAACTGTAACAATAACTTCATCAGTTAAGTTTTCATTCTTGATAGCACCAAATATGATGTTAATATCAGAATTTGCAGCTTCTCTAACTGTTTCAACAGCATCTTCAATTTCAAACAATGTAAGGTTTTTACCACCAGTTACATTGACAATTGCATTTGTTGCTCCTTCAATTGTTGCTTCAAGTAAGCTATTGGCAACTGCTTGACGAGCGGCTTCAATTGCTCTATTTTCACCAGCATTGCAACCAATACCAATGATTGCTGTACCACTTTTTTCCATAACAGTCTTAACATCTGCAAAGTCTAGGTTAATAACTCCCGTAACAGCAATAAGGTCAGATATTGATTGTACCCCACGGTGAAGTACATTATCAACTTCTTTAAACGCATCATCAAAGCTAGAAGTTTTATCAATGATATCTCTAAGTTTATCATTAGGAATAATGATTAGTGAGTCAACATGACCTCTTAGTTCTTCAAGTCCCACCAAAGCATTTTCCATTCTTCTTTTACCTTCAAATCTAAATGGTTTAGTAACAATACCTACAGTTAAAGCTCCAAGTTCTTGAGCAATTTCCGCAATTATTGGAGCAGCACCAGTACCAGTACCACCACCAAGGCCACAAGCAACAAATACCATGTCAGCTCCTTGCAGTGCATCTTCAAGTTCATTTTTACTTTCTAAGGCAGCCGCTCTACCAACCTCAGGATTAGCTCCAGCTCCTCTTCCTCCAGTAATGTTTTTACCAATTTGAATTTTATTTTGGCATAGTGAACTATTTAGAACTTGTAAATCGGTATTTACAACATAAAATTCTACGCTTTTTACTCCTTCTTCAATCATGCGGTTTACGGCGTTACATCCACCACCACCAACACCTACTACTTTGATTTTAGCTATTTGATCCATCTGTAATCCATTCATAAATTAAACTCCTTCTAATTATCAAAAAAGTAACCAAATAATTTTCCTAATATAGAATTATCATTTATATTTACTTTTTTATGTATTCCACTCAAATTTTCTTGTTCTTCGATATTAAATATTGAAAAATCTCTATTTCTTAGTCTTAATCTACTATCATAGTATTTGATTAAGCCTACACTAGTTGCATATTTATTGCATCTTGCACCAATTTCTAGTACATTACCTACAGTAGCATCTTTAAAAATATAATTCACTATATCTTTAAATTCTGTAGTTTCTGTTACTCCCCCTGTAATAATTATATAACTAATTTGCTTTTTTGTTAAGAGATTTATTTGTTTTTTTGCTAAATTTAATATTTCTTCTAACCTACTCATAACAATTTCACTAGCACTATACTGATTTATTTTAATTTTATCGCCATTTTTATCTTCAACAATCACTGATTCACTAGCTTGAGCCATATTTTTATCAGCAAGAGCAATATTTTCTTTAATATAGAGTGAATCTTTTCTATTTATCTTATAAACATAACCGAGATCATAGTCGATATTATCTCCCCCGATATCAATAATCTCACTTGCGGTAATAATACCTTTATTAAATATCGAAACGGTTGTTTTACTAGCCCCAATATTTATCACTGCTCCAACTTCACTACTATTTTTATTATCTTTAAATTCATAATAATCACCCAATGCTCCAATAGTAACATCTACAACATTAACACCAATTTTCTCTAAGCACCTAACTATTGGAGTAACATTTTTCTTGGGTACTGTTACAACTACCGCTTTAACCTTTAATTTTTCGGCTTTCATACCCAAAGGTAAATCAGTTACTACTGTATCATTTACCAAAAATTTGGTAGGAAGTATTGTTACTAATTCTTGATTATCTAAAACCTTGTTATAAACGGCAGCTTGCAAGCTTCTTACTAAATCATTACTAGTTATAACTTTCTCAGGATTAGTAACGGAAGTATAACCTTCACTTAAGAAACAATCAATTCCATTACTAGGTACACTAACAATTACTTTTTTTATTGGTAAACCTATTTGTTCTTCGCACTTTTTAAATACATCTTCTAAAGCTTCTATTGCACTTTCAGGGTTAACTATAAAACCTTTTTTTATCCCTCTTGCTGGAGTATCAACACACGCTAAAATATTTAGTTTGTTTTTAACTATTTCTCCAACTACAAGTTTTATTGTATGACTACCAATATCTAAACTAGCAATTATCTTGCGCATAACCCACTCCTATATTTACTATCTAATTATAACTAAAAACTTCAATTATTACAAGTATTTACTTCATAATTATATATCTATCAACTAAATCAAATATTGCAACAACTACTAAAAAAGCTCCAGCAAGTTTAGTAATAGCTACTGCACTACCAAATGGATTAATAACAAGTAAAAGCCCCAAAACTATGGTTAAAAGCCCCATAACTAAAGCTCCACCCCATCTAGTTGTAATCTTTTTTAAATTAAAACTAAACACTGTTTTTAAAATTCCATTAATTACCAAATATAAACCTAAGCAAATAGTAACTAAACTTATAACTGATGAAGGATTAATAATAACAATAATACCTAAGGCACTATATAAAATACCTGATACTAAACTTGAAGTAAATTTATATTCTTTAATTCTAATATATTTAATTATTCCAATAATACCAAATATTAAAAGACAACCTCCAACAACAAAGCCAATAATATTATTTAAAGTACCAGGAAGAAGTAATAATACCAAACCAATTAAAGCAAGTATCAAAGTCTTACTTATATCATCATTATTATTTACCTTTACTTCTGCTTGCACATCTATTGTTTTTTCTTCTAAAGTTGCTTCAACTTTTTCTTTTTTCTTTTTCATTTTCATACCTCCATCATAATTATATTATAAGTTGATAAATTTTGCAATTTTGACAAAACATATTTTTATGTAATATAATATACTAGTAAAAGCAAAATAATAAATGGAGGTAATATTATTTGTTTAGCGCCAGGCCTTTGGGTGACGAGGTTAACTATTATCGAAATATTCGGCGGATGTAGTTACGGTTAGTATAGTCGTTAGATATATTAAAAAAAACAAAATCAAAATTGTAACAAAAAATATATCATATACATGTTTTTTGTATGGAGGAAATTTTATGTGTGGAATTGTTGGGTATATAGGTACATCTAAAGCTATACCCATAGTTTATAGTGGCCTTGAGTCCCTAGAATATCGCGGATATGATTCTGCGGGAATTGCCTACTTTCTAAATGACGACATAAAAGTTGTTAAAGAAAAAGGCAAATTAATTAATTTAAAAGAAAAATTAGATTTTGCTGTTGATACGAATGTAGCTATTGGCCATACTCGTTGGGCAACCCATGGTAAGGCGAGCATTACTAATGCTCATCCCCACTCTGTTGGTAAGTTTACAGTTGTCCACAATGGTATAATTGAAAACTACTCTACTTTAAAAGAAGAGTTAAAAATGCGGGGATATACTTTTAAAAGTGAAACTGATACCGAAGTAATACCAGCCCTACTTGATTATTATTACAAAAATGAACAAGATATAATAAAAACAATTAACAAAGTATCTAAAATTTTGAAAGGATCTTTTGCTTTAGGTATAATTTGTAGTGATGATCCTGATGCTTTATATGCTCTTAAAAATTCATCACCTTTAATTATTGCCAAGAGTAAATCCGGTAGCTTTTTAGCATCAGATGTACCAGCAATACTAAAATATACCAATAAATACATGTTATTAGATGATACTGATATGGCTAAAATTACTAAAGATAACATAACTATTTATGATGCCAATTTAAATATAGTAAATAAAGAAACCCTAACCTTTACTGGTTCTAAAAAAACGGCCGAAAAAAATGGTTATGAACACTTTATGTTAAAAGAAATAAATGAACAAGATAAAGTGTTTAAAGATACAATTGGTAGTTATTTTGATGGCACCATAGATTCCCTAAAAAAGAATTTTGGTTTCTTAAAAGATTTTAAAAAAATTGATATTGTTGCTTGTGGTTCAGCTTATCACACGGGAGTTATAGCAAAACACCTAATTGAAGATTATGCAAATATCCCAGTATATACTGAAGTTGCTAGTGAATATCGTTATCAAAAAAATTTCTATGATAAAGATACTTTAGTAATACTAGTATCACAATCTGGGGAAACTGCTGATACTCTTGCGGCCTTAAGAAAAGCTAAAAGTGATGGCATTAAAACTTTGGCAATAGTAAATGTCCTAGGAAGTAGTGTTGCCAGAGAATCAGACTATTGCATCTATACTAAAGCAGGCATTGAAGTTTCTGTTGCAACAACCAAAGCTTATTTATCACAACTTACAGTATTTAGCTTAATAACTATGTATTTAGGATATATTAATAAAGTAATTAAAAAAGATGAATTAGAAAGCATTTTTAAAGATATCAAAAAAATGCCTAAATTAATTAAAGAAGAAATAAATAATTATCAAGCATATTATAATATTGCTGATAAAATCAGTAAAAATAAACAAATTTTCTTTATTGGCAGAGGCCTAGATTATGCCAACTCCCTTGAAGGCTCATTAAAATTAAAAGAAATATCTTATATTAATAGTGTTGCCTACCAAGCTGGAGAACTTAAACATGGTACAATTTCTTTAATTGAAGCTAGTACTCCAGTTATTGCAATAGCTACTAATAAAAATTTAGTTGATAAAACTATAAGTAATATTAAAGAGACTAAAGCTCGTGGGGCTTATGTTATTTATGAAAGTTTCATAGATCCCGAAGATAAGTTTTATGATGAATTTATTAAAATACCAAAAGTACACCCAATACTTGAAAGTATTTTAACAATTATACCACTGCAACTACTAGCTTATAAAGTTGCTAAAAATAATAACTGTGATATCGATAAACCAAGAAATTTAGCAAAATCAGTTACAGTTGAATAAATTACGGAAAATGTTTGACATTAAACATATATTTATTATATAATATATTCGCAAGTTTATTTAGGCAGTGTTGTACTAAATTATAATGTGTTTAAACCGTTTGGAATAAAGTATCTAGGACTGCCCTAGAAAAATTAATTTAAACTCCCTATAATATTGGTACAATTCATAAATACTTTTGCAAAAAAATATATTAGAAAGGAGTAGTTATGGCAAGATATACTGGACCAGCTAATAAAAAGTCAAGAAGATTAGGTTTTTCAACACTTGAAAATGGTAAAGATTTAGCTAGAAGACCTTATGCACCAGGACAACATGGTAAAGACCATCGTCGTAAATTAAGTGAATATGGTATTCAAATGCAAGAAAAACAAAAAGTAAGAATCCTTTATGGCTTAAATGAAAAACAATTTAGAAAGACTTTTGATAAAGCTTCTAAAATGAAAGGTAAAGCTGGGGAAAATTTATTAATCTTACTTGAATCAAGACTTGATAATATGGTTTATCGCCTAGGAATGGCAAGAACAAGAAGAAGTGCTAGACAAATTGTTAATCATGGTCATATTTTAGTAAATGGTAAAAAAGTAGATATCCCTTCATATACTACAAAAGTTGGAGATATCATTTCTGTTAGGGAAAACTCTTTAAACCATCCTGCTATAATTGATGCAATTGAACAAAACGCTACAGTTCCTGCTTACTTAGAAATGGATAAGAAAAAATTATCAGGTAAGTATGTAAGAATTCCTGAAAGAAGCGAACTTAATTCAGAAATCAATGAACAATTAATCGTTGAATTTTACAACAGATAAAAACCAAGAATTAACCTTCTTGGTTTTCTTTTGGCAAAAACACATTAACTGCAACATTATCATTATTGATATATTTCATAACACCCTCTAAAGTTTCCCTATCTAAATTACTAACTCGCGCCTTTAAATCAGTTATTATTTTACCATTATTGATTATATCACTTTGTATTTTTGAATTAACACCTTCAATATCTTCATAATCAAGTATCATTGTTGCTATTGTAGCGTTTTTCTTTCTTGTTAAATCCTCATCAGTTATATTTAGATTTTCTAATTTTTCTTGAATTCTTTTAATAACCTCTTTAGAATAATTAGTACTAGCATTAATAGTAATTACTATATATTCATCATACTTATCAACATAATAACTAGAACTTGTTATTAATCCTTTATCAATTAATTCTTCACGAAAATCACTTGTTGCCCCAAAATTGATATTCATAATTAAATTAATAGCCATTTTTAAATCAACTAAATCAATATCTTTAAATTTATTAATAGGAATTTTTAAACTATATTTAATTTGTGGATAAGTTATTCCCAATTTTAATTCTTGGTATTCACAAGTTACTTTCTTAGGTTCTGATTCTTTTATAATTATTGGTTCACTATATTTT
>UREA01000040.1 GCA_900546715.1 uncultured Mycoplasmatota bacterium
CAATTAATATCTCTAAATACAATATTAAATACATATATTTATATGTCCACTGTGCTTAAAGAATTTTATTCTCTCTGGGGTACATTCCGCGTTCGGGGGGGGAGTATTGATATAATCCCCGTTAATGAAAGAGCGCTTGGTATCAGAATTACTTTAGATGAAGATGTAGTAGATGAAATATCACTATTTGATCCATTAACTGGAGCAATAGAAAAAAGTGTTAAAAGTATTACTATATCTCCGGCTTCGCACTTTGTTACTAGTAAAGAAAAACTAGATATAGCCATATCTAGAATTGAAGCGGAACTTAAAAATAGATTAGAAGAATTAAAGAGTGAAAACAAATTAATTGAAGAACAAAGACTTCGTGAGCGAACTAATTATGATATTGAAATGCTTAAAGAAACGGGCTTTTGTAATGGAGTAGAAAATTATTCAAGACATTTAGCACTTAGAGAGGCCGGAGAAACACCAAGTTGTTTGATTGATTTTTTTCCTAAAGACTTTTTGCTTGTTGTTGATGAATCCCATGTAACTTTACCACAAGTTAGAGGTATGTATAATGGCGATAGACAAAGAAAACAAACTTTAGTTGATTATGGTTTTCGTCTTCCTAGTGCTCTAGATAATAGACCTCTAACATTTGCGGAATTTGAAAGTCACATTAATCAAGCAATTTATGTATCAGCTACTCCAGGAGATTATGAGCTTGAGAAAACTCATGGTAAATACACAGAGCAAATTATTCGTCCGACAGGCTTACTTGATCCAATTATTGAAGTTCGTCCAACTGATGGACAAATTGATGATATCATCGGCGAAATAAGAGATAGAATAAGTAAAAGCGAAAGAGTTTTAATTACAACTCTTACAATTCGTATGAGTGAAGAATTAACTAATTATTTAAAAGAATTAAATATAAAAGTTGCTTACTTACATAGTGAGATTAAAACATTAGAACGACTTAAGATTATTCAAGATTTAAGACTCGGTACTTATGACTGTGTTGTTGGTATAAACTTACTTCGGGAAGGATTAGATATACCTGAGGTAAGCTTAATATGTATACTTGATGCCGATAAACAAGGTTTCTTAAGAAGTGGTAGAAGTTTAATTCAAACAATAGGTAGATGTGCAAGAAACGAAAATGGTAAAGTAATTATGTATGCCGATACTATAAGTGATGCTATGGATGAAGCTATTAAAGAGACAAAAAGAAGAAGAGAAATACAAGAAGCTTATAATAAAGAACATGGTATCACTCCTAAAACAATTGTTAAAGAGATAAAAGAAATTGTAACAAATGAAGTAGTTAAGAGTGATAAGAAGAAAGTAAGTAAGAAAGAAAAAGAAAAAATGCTAGTAACTTTAGAAGAAGAAATGAAGGAAGCTGCAAGTAAAATGGATTTTGAAAGAGCAATTGAGCTTAGAAATATAATTTATGAAATGAAAGGTATTTAAAAAAATAAAAAAGTATGATAAAATACAGAAAAGTAAAGAGGTGGAATAATGACTTATATTTTTGGACATAAAAATCCTGATACCGATAGTGTGTGCTCTAGTATTGCACTTTCTTATTTGAAAAATGAACTTGGAGGTAAAACAGCGCCAAAAGTACTGGGTAATATTAATAATGAAACTAAATTTGTATTAGATTATTTTAAGGTACCAGTACCAAGTTATTTAAATGATGTTAGGGTTAGAATAAAAAATATTAAATATGATAAAAAAGCATATATATTTGAAGAAGAATCAATTAATGATGCTTTTAATGTTATGCAAAAACAAAATTTAACAGCTATACCTTTAATTGATGATAAAAAGAAATTAACAGGTTATGTTACTTTAAAAGAAATAGCTAAGTATTTAATTAATGGAAATAAAGATATAGTTAATACAACTCTTGATAATATTATTGAAACACTTGATGCTAAAGTAATAGTTAAATGTGATGATTTAATTTCTGGGGATATCTTAATTGCAGGACTACAAAGTAAAACTATTGAATCTTCATTTAGATTATCAGAAAGAGATATATTAATTGTAGGGGATAGATATAAAGTATTAAATTTTGCAATTGATTCAAAAGTTAAATTAATTATTTTACCACTTAATGTTAATGTAGATAAAAAGATAATTAAAAAAGCAGAAAAGAATAAGGTCAATATTATAGCATCAGAATTTGATAGCTTTCAAATTGCTAATAAAATACTTTTAAGTAATTTTATTAAAAGTATTAATCTAAATAAGAGCCCTGTTACGGTTAATAATGAAGATTATTATACCGATTTTAAAAACATGGCTCATAGAGTAAATCATTCTAATTATCCTGTTATCAATAATAAGGGTGAATGTTTAGGTTTAATTAGGTTAACTGGCCCTAATGATTATGAAAAACAAAAAGTAATTTTAGTTGATCATAATAATTTTGCCCAATCTGTTGATGGATTAGATGAAGCGAATATTTTAGAAATAATTGATCATCATAATCTTGGTGCTATTGGAACTAGTTTGCCAATAAACTTCCGTAGTAAACCAGTAGGTTGTACCTCAACTATGATTTATGACATGTATAAAGAAGAGCATGTGGCAATACCAAAAAATATGGCAGGTTTAATGCTTTCCGCAATTTTATCAGATACCCTGCTTTTAACTAGTCCAACAACAACTGAAGATGATAGATTTGCAGCAGTAAAGCTAGCAAGTATTGCTAAAGTAGATATTGATACATATGGTATAGAAATGCTTAAAGCTGCAAGTTCAATTGAAGGTAAATCTCCAGAAGAATTAATTAAAACTGACTTTAAATCTTATGTTGTTGGAGATAAACTACTAGGAATTAGTCAAATAATGACAATGGATATTGATACAATTCAAAAACATATGGATGAATATATTGCTAAACTTAATGAAATGGTGGAACTTAATTATAGTATAGTAACTATATTTATAACTGATATTATTAAAAATGGTTCATATGTTTTATATAATGAAAAAGCTAGTGAGATAATTAAAGATGCTTTTGGTTTAAAAAGTATTCATCAATGTATGTTTTTGCCAAAAATAGTATCTCGTAAAAAACAAATTCAACCAAATATAATAAGTGTATTAGAAGGTGATTAAATGAAAGCCCTTGTAACTGGAGCATCATCAGGTATAGGTAAGGAAATTGCTTATTATTTAGCAAGTTTGGGTATTGATTTAATAATTGTTGCCAGAAACAAAGAAAATTTAGAAAAAATTAAAAAAGATGTGAATGTCAATGTTAAAATAATAACTATGGATTTAATAACCCGCGATAATATTTTTAAATTATATGATATGGTTAAGAGTGATGATATTGATATCTTAATCAATAATGCTGGTTTTGGTTTGTTTGGAACATTTGATGAAACAGATTTAAATAGAGAACTGGAAATGATTGATTTAAATGTTACTACTTATCATATATTAACTAAATTGTTTTTGATTGATTTTCTGAAGAAAGATTCCGGATACATACTAAATGTTTGCTCTAGTGCTGGTTTTATGGCTGGACCTCGTCTTAGTACTTATTATGCCACTAAAAATTATATAACAAAGCTTACTTTAGCTATAAATGAAGAATTAAGACAGAAGAAGAGTAATGTTAGTATTTCTGCTCTTTGTCCTGGACCAGTAAATACTAACTTTAATAAAGTTGCTCATGGTGAGTTTGCAATTAATGAGATTAGCCCTAAATATGTGGCAAAACTAGGAATAGATAAAATGTTTAAGAAGAAAATGTTAATTGTTCCCACACTTAAAATGAAACTAACTTTATTCTTTTCAAGGTTTGCTCCACTTAGATTACAATTAATAATCGCTTATCATATACAAGGAAAAAAATTAGGGAAAAAATAATCAATAAACTGGTTATTTTTTCCTTTATCCCAAAATTGGGAAGTGAAATGCCCCAAAAATAGGAAATGAAATGCCCCAAAATTAGGAAATGAAAAACCCCAAAATTAGGAAATGAGTATATACAAATTATAATAAATAGTGTATAATAATGTCATGGAGGTTATAAAAATGCAATATATTAAAAGAATAACTGATAAAGAAATTGAAAAAAAATTACGAACTTCAGGTGCAGTTGTTATTAGGGGACCCAAATGGTGTGGAAAAACTACAAGTGCTAAACAATATGCTAAAAGTATTTTGGAAATGCAAAATCCAGATATGACTGATAATTATGTGAAAATAGCCAATGTAAAACCATCTTTATTATTAGAGGGTGAAAAACCTAGACTTATTGATGAGTGGCAAATAGCACCAAAACTTTGGAATGCAGTAAGATACGCAGTTGATAATTCTGGGGATATTAATCAATTTATTTTAACAGGATCAGCAACTCCAGTAGAAGATGATACTATGCATAGTGGAACAGGTCGATTTGCCTTTGTAAATATGAAACCATTATCTTTATATGAAAGTGGAGAATCAAATGGTAGTATCTCTCTTAAGGACATAGTTGAAGGAAAAATTGATATTGATGGCAAAAAATCAAATTTAACTTATGAAGATTTGGCATATGTTTTGTGCCGTGGTGGGTGGCCAAATTCTTTGAAGATGGATAGAAACGATGCTTTGGAAGTAGCTAAAAACTATATAGATGCTTTGGTTAATTCAGATATTTCTCGTGTTGATGGTGTTAAAAGAGACCCGAAATTAGCTAGATTTATTTTAAAAGCATATGCTCGTCAGGTTGCAACAATTGGATCTAACCAAGCTTTGTATGAAGATGTAAAAGTAAATTTTGGGGATGTTTCAGAAAAAACTATTAATGATTATTTAAATGTATTGAAAAGATTATATATTATTGAAGAAATAGAAGCATGGAATCCAAATATTAGAAGTAAAACAACAATTAGAACTTCTCCCAAAAAAACTATGGTTGATCCGTCTTTAGCAACTGCTGCTTTAGGTTGCACATATCAAGAATTAATGTATGATATTGATACTTTTGGATTAATGTTTGAAAATTTAGTTAATCGTGACTTAAGTATTTATGCATCATCTATTGGAGGAAGTCTTAAACATTATCGTGACAGATATGGATTAGAGTGTGATAATATTTTGCATTTTGATAATAAATATGCTTTAATAGAAGTAAAATTAGGAGTTAATAAAATACCTGAAGCTGAAGAACATTTATTAAAATTAAAAAATTTGATAAAAGAAAATCAACCTAAAATGGGTGAGCCATTATTTATGATGGTAATTACAGGAACAGAAATGGCTTATAAAACCGAAGGAAATGTACTAGTAGTACCTATAGGTTGCTTAAAAGACTAATTAAAACAATCATGCATTTTTGCATGATTGTTTTAGTATTCAGTAACATATAAATCAATGTATTCTTCTAGTGTTAAATCTTCATCATGAATAATTTTAGCAGCATCCATTCCTACATATCTGATATGCCAATTTTCAAATTGATAGCCAGTTATATAAGTTTTGTCTTTAGGAAATCTTATAATAAATCCCCATCTATATGCATTATTATTAAGCCATTCAAAGTCACTATCATTAAGTCTTGTTGATCCACTAATATTAGTATTCTTTAAATCGATTGATAGACCTGTTTGATGTTCCGAATATCCTGGACGAGCAGAGTAGGTATCAGCTGCTTCTACGCCATCACTAGCTACATAATTATTATATAAAGTTCTTTGGAAAGATTCTCCTCTATATGCAGTTGTTGGCATTAAATTAATACCAATTTCTTCTTCTGCGGCTGCTTGTAACTCTAAGAAAGGTTCTTTAATAACTTCCCGCATTGGTACATTATTGCCATAAGCACCTGGTACATATGCTAAATCATCAGGTTCATAGCCACTTGGTAAAAAGTGATATTTATTGACGATTACAAGTAAATCATTAGGATCTTCTACTTCAGTTGTATCAGTGTATACTGGTAAATCTAACTTAATATTTACAAGCGTCACAACATCTTCATAGCTATATTCGTTTTCTTCATAAAAAGAGTTATATCTATCTATATTATCAACATCAAAATTTTTAATATTATAGTAGTTGCTTATATCAACATAATCTATATTTTCTAGCTTTTCAATATTTTTTTCACTTAATTTAGTTATATAATTAATTTCTTTGCCGCTATATCCTTTTGGTAAAAAAGTAGTTAATATACTCTCAAAATTATCACTATCAACATATTCTATATCCCTATATTCATTTAAATATACTTCATTATAAATATTATTAAGTAAAACAAATTCTAAAACTTTAGAATATTCATCTTCAGGAATATTATGTTCATTCATAAGTTTTGATACTTCACTAACTTGTTTCTCATCTTTAAAGTATTTGTTATAAACAAAATAACCACTTATACCAATAGTTATTAATATAATAATTACTAATATTATTTTTGCCAATTTTTTTATTTTCTTTTTTCTTCTTACCATTATTATCACCTTATTAATTATAACACAAGTTAATATATTTTAAAAATATTATATTCAAAAAAGTTGATATGTGCCATTCGTTAGAAAAATGTGTAATTATTCATTATTATTCGTTAGAAAAATGTGTAATTTTATTGTTTTTTATTTAAAAATATGGTATTCTTTATATGGAGATATCATATGAAGAGAAAAATATATCAAAAATTATTAGATTGGAAAAATGATAGTAATTATAAGCCTATGGTATTAATAGGAGCTAGACAAGTAGGAAAAACTTATATAGTAGAAGAATTTTGTAAAAATGAATTTTCCAGTTATGTTACTGTTAATTTATTTGAAAGAAAAGATATAATAGAATTATATAAAAGTAATATATCATCAGATGAAAAATTTTTAAAATTAAAAGCTTATATTAATTTAGATATTGAAAAAGAAAACACTTGCCTTTTTATTGATGAAATTCAAGAATCTGAAGAGCTGATATCAGAACTTAAATATTTTTGTGAAAAGCATCAAAATGTTAAAATAATTTGTAGTGGATCTTTGCTTGGAATTAAATTTAAAAGATTTTCTAAAGCTTTTCCAGTGGGAAAAATTAAAATGTTAATGTTATATCCGATGGATTTTGAAGAATACCTTATGGCTTTTGGTGAAGAATATTTAATTGCTGAAATAAAAGAATGCTATAATAATAATCGGAAAATGCTTGATTCTCTACATGAGAAAGCATTAAATTATTATCGTTTGTATTTGTGTAGTGGTGGTATGCCAGAATCTGTAATGGAAATGCTTAAAGTAAAGGGAGATGTTACAAAATATGATAGATTACCTTTATCTAATATTATTGATGCTTACTTTAAGGATATGACTAAATATGTTACTAGTAGTGTAGAAACATTGAAAATAAATAGAATATATGATTCAATACCTAGCCAATTACTTGGAAGTTCTAATAAATTTCAATATTCCAAAATTGATAATAATGCTAGAAGTAGAGATTATGAATTGGCACTAGATTGGCTTGAAGCAAATAATATGGTTTTAAAATCCTTTTTAGTTACTAATCCTCAAGTTCCTCTTAAAGGGTTTGTTAATTATGATTATTTTAAAATATTTTATAATGATGTTGGAATACTTTGTAGTAAACTAGAAATATCACCAAATGATATTATTATAGATAATATCTCATTATATAAAGGTGTATTAGCGGAGTCTTTTGTTGCTGCAGAATTTGTTAATAATAATGTTTCTTTATATTATTGGGAAAGTAGTGGTATAGCAGAAGTTGATTTTTTAATATATAATAGTGATGGCATTATTCCTGTTGAAGTAAAAAGTGGAGAAAATACGAAATCTAAAAGTTTAACGGAATATATGAAAAAATATAATCCTAAATATGCTATAAGAGTTTCTACAAAGAATTTTGGTTTTGTTAATAATATTAAATCTGTTCCGTTATATGCGGTATTTTGTATTAAGTAAAGGAGAATTAAATTATGTTTGAATATATGGGAGATAGAATTAGTAATGCTATAAAAAATATTCGAGGTATGGGTAAAATTACTGAAGATAATATTTCTGATGCCATGCGTGAAATTAGAATAGCCTTGTTAGAAGCTGATGTTAACTATCAAGTTGTTAAAGAGTTTGTTTCGGATGTAAAAGAAAAAGCTCTAAATGCAGAGGTAGAAAAAAGTTTAAAGCCTGATGAATTTTTCATAAAAATAGTTAAAGATGAATTAGTATCATTACTTGGTGGAGATTATGTACCTCTTGAGGTATCAAAAAAACCAACTATTTTAATGCTTGTTGGTCTTCAAGGAAGTGGTAAAACTACAACTGCTGGAAAGCTTGCTAATTATTTAAGAAAAAAACACAATAAAAAACCACTTTTAATTGCAGCTGATATTTATCGTCCTGCAGCAATAGAACAACTTAAAACTATTGGTAAGAGTTTAAATGTTCCCGTATTTAGTGAAGAAAAGTCTGTTGTTGAAATAGTGAGTGATGGAATAAATTATGCAAAAGAAGAAAATTTAGATTATATAATCATCGATACGGCAGGAAGATTACAAATAGATGAAGAATTAATGCAAGAATTAAAAGATATTGATGCATCTCATCATCCTCATGAAAAAATATTAGTTATTGATGGATCAATGGGACAAGATGCTATCAATGTTATTACTGGTTTTAATGAATCTCTAAACTTAACAGGTTGTATTCTTACTAAACTTGATGGTAATACTAAAGGTGGGGTAGCATTATCAGTAAGACACTTAACACATATTCCAATTAAATTTGTTGGTAATTCTGAAAAAATGGATGGATTATCCGAGTTTTATCCAGAAAGAATGGCTGATAGAATCCTTGATATGGGAGATATTCTAGAAATAGTTAGTAAAGTCGAAGATGTTATTGATGAAGATGAGGCTAAAAGACAAGCTATAAAAATGAAAAAAGGAACCTTTGATCTAGATGATTTCTTACAAACACTCGCTCAAATTAAAAAATTAGGACCACTAGAAAATATTTTAAAAATGCTTCCGCAGGCTAGAAAAATGGGGCTTAATAATATTTCAATTGATCCTAAAGAATTTGCTCATATTGAAGCTATAATTCAGTCAATGACAATGTATGAAAGGAGACACCCAGAAATACTTAAAGCAACCCGTAAAATGCGAATTGCTAAAGGTAGTGGCAGAAGTGTTGAAGAAGTAAACAGATTATTAAAACAATTTGAAACCATGAAAGAAATGATGAAGAAAATAAATAATGGGAACTTAAAAATGCCTTGGTAGTGTAAGAAATTCTGTGTAAATGAGAATTCTCTCTTGTAAGGAATCTTTAAAATAGAGATTCCTTTTGTTAC
>UREA01000041.1 GCA_900546715.1 uncultured Mycoplasmatota bacterium
TTTTATTTGGTCCAATAGCTCCAGGATCATGACCTCCATGTCCTAAATCAATAACTAACTTTCCCATAAATACCTCCCCAATTTATGTATTTCTCTATTATAATAAGTATATTATCTTTAAAATGTAAAATTTATTTTTATTCGATATGATAAAACCTACAGACATTTTTAAACCTGCTCACTATCATTTGTATTAAAATCAAAACTTTTAAGCTCTATACCCTTAATTTCTCCATTAATCCAACTATCTCTTACCTTTTCTTCCTTCTCATTCATGCTATGTACTTTCTTACTAGATCTTTTTCTCTTTGGCCCACTTCCTTTACTAATCTTTTGAGCATTTGAGCCAGTGTTTAGATGAACTCCATTTAATTTTTTCTCTTTAGCATGTTCTTTTTTCTGTCGTTTCTTCTTGTATTCCTCAAACTTCAAAGCTCCAAAACTTTTAATCATTGCCTGCTCTGTTATAATCCATGTTCTTCCCATCTTCTTTACTTCTTCACCAATAACAAACTTATCACGAGCTACTTGCTTTCTTAAACATGAATCATCTATTCCATAAATCTCAGCCACTTCAAGAAATGTATATAAACCTTCAAAACTACCTTTCACTCCAATCCCTCCTATAAACGTGTATATTTCAATATTTAATATATTAAACATCTTATAAAAACTCATTTTCATATTCACGAAAACGTGAAATATTAATAAATTTAGTACTTATCAAATTCACATTTACGTGAATTTCAAGTAATCTTTAATTTATACATAAATGCTGAAATTTCCTTTAAAAGCTATATTTGCACCAGCATTGGATAGCGGAGCAACGTTTTTATCCAATGCGATATATTAGTGTTAAAATATAATACCGACACCAGGTAAATAGGCTAATTTTCTTTATAGATGAAATTAATATTTAAAAAACTTGTAGAGTAACTTATCTAAAACGTGGAGGTTTTATAATCTTTATTAATTCATGCACCAATAAAAACTAGACAATGGGCATTGGGCTTAGGGCAGTGAATGGCTATCCCTAAAAAGCTACGAATGCTACGAAGCGATAAGATACGGAGCAGACTTGATATGTAATATGATGTTTGCGGAGTATGTTATAAGCGTAGTAGTATGAGTGCTTTAGGGATTAGTCAGAGGGGCATGGCCGAAAGGCCTATCTTTTATTATAATAACTAACTAAAAAATATACGCTTCAAATTTACATACAGCTTTCGATTAAAAGTGATTTTGAGTTAGCGATTGTAGCGAAAATCCTTTTGAGCCACGTGTAGGCGAACTACTTTGAGTGGTCTTTGCTCAAAAGATTGCAGCGTAAAGCGCGGTGGCGACAGCCAAACTCCATAAGTATTTCCTTAAAATTTAGTAGTACAAATAGATACATATACAGTAATACTAGAGTAATATTAAATATTACAAACAATATCCACTTCAAAAAATATTTTTTTATATAAAGCTCTGTTTTAAACCAATATTAATATAAAGAAAGAGGGCATGTTAAACATATCCTCTTTCTTTATATTAATATTCAAATTTAATCTATTTTTTCTTTTTATTATTATCTAAAGCAAGACCAATAGCAACACCTAAACATAATCCTATTGCTATCTGGTCAAGTATCACACCAAAGACAAGTCCCATTCCCATAAAAAGTGGAAAATAGTAATTATTATTCTTTTTAGCATTGTTTTTGCTCATAAAATTCCCCCCATAAATTAACAACTATTATCTTATTATACATTATAACTTATTTTCCGAAAAAGTATCATATATCAACATTTAATTATAACAGAGCCTTATATAAAATTTCATAAATCAAATACAAATAAAAAATAAATAATGCAGTGGGTTTTTAGTCTGACATCACAGTTTGCAGAGGTTTTGAGCCACGTGTGGGCGAACCACTTTTGCTGCAATCTGTGATGTCAGACTTGACCCTAAAGATTTTGACCCCAATATATAAATAAAGATAGTTGAGGTAGGAGCGGTCTTTGCTCCTACTTCAACTATCATCCTATACTATTCTTAATTTTTACTAGAGCAAAGGGATTGGAGGAGGGGGAGCAGAGAGCGCGGTGGGAAAAGTATGTCCAATGCTGAAACGTAGTAAATAGTAAGCACATAAATAAAGCTACAATATAGCTCATATCATAATCCAAAAAATCCTATGTAATATGAGCTATATTGTAGCATCACCTTGTATGCCTTAGTTTTTACGAAGTGAAAGCATTGGACATACAGGGGCTGAATAACCGAAGGTTTAAAAACCATAAGCTCTCATAAAATCTTTTTACCAATGCGAAGCATCTATAAACAAATTTTATGAGCTATATCCATAATCTTTCCACCTCTTTATTTTTCATTTATTAATTTATGAATTAACCCAACAGAACAATTATATCTCTTAGCTATCTCTTTTATAGTATTTCCATCTTCCCTAAGCCTTCTTATCTCATCAACCTGATCATCAGTAAACTTAGCCTTTCTGCCAGCACCTCTAGCATTATGCATTAAAGAATTTTTCTTTAATTGGTCCATTTCGTCTAAATTTCTCTTAAAATCTTTATCCTTTAATTTTAAATACTCATTAAAATAATATAAATAATCTTTTTTATATTTTTCAACATCATCTTCTAATCTTTTATTATTTCTTTCTAATCTAGCTATAACATCATTTAAACAATCTATTTTACTCTTTAGCTCCTCTATTTCTACCTCATAAGATTCATCTTCAACCAAACTATCATTATTTGATGTACCTAAAGTTATATAATAGCAATTTCCATTGGAATACATATCAGTACTTACCGACTTAAATCCATCCATAAGTTTTTTAAACTTCTTTGTAGATAAATTTAAAAACCTATCAGTCTTATGATTAACGCCCCACATAGCCACCTTATTACCATCTTGAGAAATCAAAATCTCAAGATCATCATTTATCATATAACTTTCCCTTTTACAGTTATACATTTTAGTATGTTTATCTAATATTTCATTAAATATTTTCATATCATCATCCATTCATAAATTAATTTATGAATATACTTTACCATTATATCTAATTTCATTCAATAATTAATTTATGAAAATTATAATCTAATCTTTTCATAAATTCTCCATAAAAAAATCATGAAAAAAACTCCACAACTATATTTTAGGACTTTGTACGTGAAACAAAATACACTTAAATTAATCAAAACTAAAATTCGCTTCGCTCATGTCATAGGCGACATTGTCCGTTGCTTAAAAGGAGGTAATAACATGGAAAAACAAAGACTTGCTACAAGTGTAGTTGAGGCTAAAAATCCATCATCTTTAAGAGTTAAATTTGACTGTGGGTTAAATGATAATGGAAAAACAATAGTAAAATCAAGAACTTACTCAAACTTAAAACATGATGCAGCTGCTCTTGATGTTTACAACGTAGCAGATGCCTTAGCATCACTTCAACAACATGACGTATTAGAAATAGCAAAAATAGATAACACAACATTAGCTTAAAATTAAATTATAGGAGGATTATTTAAATGGATGGAATAGAAATTAAATTATTGATGTCATTTATGACTAGTAGCGGTAGAAAAGTAAGCTTATTTGTAACAGATCCAAGAGAAGATGTTACAGAAACAGAAATAAAAGAAGTTATGGACTTAATAATTGAGAAAAATATCTTTGCTCCTAACGGTGAAGATATAGTTAGTGCAAAAGAAGCAAAAATAGTTCAAACTGAAACAACAGAGTTTGATTTAGTAGTAGCAGCGTAACACATGAAACATAGAAAAGCCCTTCTGAGCTTATGAGGGGCTTTCTTAGCAATACTAAAGATTATTTGGAGGAATATATCATTGGAACTAGATTTAATGCAATTAGTGGCTAATTTAGGCTTTCCTGCTATCGTGACTATGTATTTACTTGTACGTATAGAAGGAAAACTAGAAAGTTTAAGTATTGGTATTAATTCTTTAAACTCAAATATAAGTGAATTGAATAATAAAATGTAAAAAAGCTACACATCCCAATATTAATTAGGTGTGTAGCTTCTTTTTTTCAAAAATCTAGAATGTAAGTATCTAAATACCTATCATACTTTCTCTATTAACTTATGTCAATAAAGGTATTAAGCACTTTTCTTATGTCTGTTTATAATAGCTCTTATGTAACTTTCAGACATATTGTATTTAGCTGCTAATTCTTTATGATTAAATCCATTGTACTGAGATATAATTTCTCTGTCTCTAGCATCTTTGTATATCATTTTTTCAGTAGGAAAGTATACTGATGTCCCTCCAAATTCTTTAAATAAAGCCTTTATTTTGTCTATTCCAAGCTCTATAGCTATATTTTCAAATTGTGGAGGTAAGTCACTTATCTTTAAATCCATAAAATATCCTCCTATAAATTAGTTTTAACATTCTCAAATCAAAATACTTTTATATGGATATTCTACATATATTTTTAATTTCCTACTAAAATTATATTATTTATATCTTTTTTAACTTTTTTAAATCTTTCGGCATACTTGGTTGATGTACTATCCAAGTACATGTTGTATTTGCAGACAGCACTGCAACAAACATGGCTAAATAACTAGATTTTTTTAATGTTTTTAATATAATATTTCTCATACTAATCTCCCTTACTAAATAATTGCTTTAAAACACCTAAACATAACATCATATTTATCCAAAATAAAGAACTGCATGTATATGCTGATAGTTCTCTTAATTTATCTATTTCCATAAAAATCAATGTTAATATGTAAACAACACCCGCCAATATTCTAGATATTTTTTTATATTTTTTTATCTCTCTTAAAGTTAAAGGATTATTTCTATGCTCAATTGGAGCTAGTATAAAAATTCCTGTATAACTTAATGTTGAAATAATAAAAATCATTAATGTATATATTTGAGAATCCACATTCGATGATGTATTTATAGTTAATATAAATATTAAAATAAATATTAATAAGCATTTTGTATAATTATTAGCATGATATCCACCTGCAAACTGTCTTATTGGACAATAGCATATTAAAAATGCTATTGAATAGAAAATCTTATTAAATAATAATCCTATACTTAATACAATTGCTATATTTACAATAAATGCAATTAATACTTCAAATCCATATTTATATACTTCATAATCATCTTGATTTATCTCTTTATTCTCAATTAAAAAAGATGTTATTTTGCTTGCATATGATTTAAACATGTTGTCCTCCTAAATCTTATGCGTTGACAATAACATCTTTTTTTATTTTATTCAATATATTATGCTAAACTGGTCAATATATAAACTTAACTGGGCATATTTTCTAAATTTATATATTTATTTAATCCTATTTTTATAATTTAAATAAATCCCTGATATTGTAAATATTATAAATGACATCAATGGCTTCACACTAATATCAAATGTATTTTTTTCAATATTAATAGATAATAAATTTACACCCATTAGTTCATTTGTATTAAAATAGATATTCATATCAAACATATATAATATACTTATTATTATAATCATTTGGATATATATAAATAATAATCCCTTAATTCCATTAATTAAAAAGTTCTTGATTTTATAACACTCCATAATCAAATATGCCAATCCCAACCTTTATGTACATTCCCCTATTTTTACTAGTTGCAGCTAATACAACACTACCAAATACAATTATATTTTTTAATTTGATATTCAACTCACTCTGAGTAACTGGGTATTATCTAAGCATAACTGGTCAATTTTTAAGATAAAATATAAATTTAATAACAAATTTGTCATCGTAAAAATCAATCTTTATCTCCCCCATTGTATTTATATACAGCATATCTTAGGTTAACTAATTTTTTGTATACCATCTATTATCTTTTAAAATGCTTATCTATAACAAAATATTTACCCAATAACATTGCCGTAACAGATATAAAAATATATATAAATATATTTTTTATAAACATCATACTTATAAAAACTACTAGGGCATAATATATAATAGATATTAGTGCATAATATTTACTCATATTATTGAGGCCTAACTCTTAGATATTGATTAAATCTATATGATACAAATATCCCATTTGGACAATATTCACCTGATATAACTGGCAATATTGCAGCTAAAAGAGTGCCTGCTAAGCTTGCTCCTATCCCTGGAATAAGCCCTACTAAAAAACCTAATGCTGCTGATCCACCTACTGCTACTAAACTTGTTTGGAATGAATTTAACCATAAATCAAAACCATTTTTATACATCTTTAGCTCTGATCTACCAGATGCCTTTGTCATATTTTCAGCTAATGACTTCATTTCATCTGTAATTTCTATATTATTTATTTTAGCTGACTCAATTGCCATTTCATCAGATATTTGTAATGAAAATCCATCTTCAGTTACATTTTTTATATTATTAGAAACTATAATATTATTTAATAAATTTATATAATCATTATAAATATAAAAATCTGATTTTGAACTTTCTGATAACTCGCTAACACTTATATCTAACTTATATTGATTATCTTCTAAGTACACAAAATCTTCAAATGACTTTGATACTCTTTCTATTTTTTGAGAATATGTCTCTTTACTATTTTCCATAGCTGATGCCGTATTTAGCATCGGTATTGCTATTGTAACTCCAACTAATGCTAATGCTATGCTCTTTGTTACTCTTTTCTTAAAACTCATAATTTTCTCCCCCTCATTTAATATAAATTTATATTTTATTTCTTCTCTATAACTTGAATTTACATTTTTTTAATTTGATATTCAATACACTAAGAGTAACTGGGTATCATATGAGCATAACTGGTCAATTTTTAAGAGAAAAAATAAATTTAATTACAAATTTATCATCATCAAACTCAATCTTTATCTCCCCATTATATTTATATACAGTATCTTTTATATTTTTTAAACCTATTCCATGCATAAATTTATCTTTTTTATTTGTAATAAAATTATTATTTTTTATATTAATCTCATTTATCTTGCTATTTTCTATTTTTATAAAACAAAAGCTATTTATATATGTAACATTTACTGATATATATTTATCCTTACTATCATCTAAAATCTTATCGCAGGCTTCAATTGCATTATCTAAAGCATTAGAAAAAATAACACATAAGTCCATCATATCTATAAAATCTAATTTACTAAAATCTGCAACTATATCAAATCTAATTCCTTTATCTTTACATAATTGATATTTTTCACTAATTATAATATCAAGTATTTTATTTCCAAAATTAAAATTGATATAACCTATATTTAAATCTAAACTCTTTACGTATTCCTTTACATCTTTTTCATTACTTAAATTAGAAATACAAATCATATGATTATTAATATCATGATAAATTCTTTTTATTTTTTCTTGATTTTCTTCTATCTTCTTATAATACCTATATTCTAAGTTTATTTTTTCTTTCATAAATTCATTTTCTATCTTAAATTTATTACTTATTATTATCTTATAAATTATAATTAATAGTGAAATACTAGATAGTAAAATCAAAAAAGATATGAGAATTAGATTAAAATTATCTATTAACTCTATATCTAAGTTTGAAATACCTTGTTTAAATATAATTAAAAGACTTAAGATATTTGTACATATCGGTATTCCAATATATATAAAGTCATTCTTACTAATTTGACTAAATAATTTAAAATACTTAACCATTAAAATTCCAATAAATAAAAATGATTTAGCTAAAATTATAGTTTCTAGTCTATATAAATTAGGACTTAATAAAACACTTACATCTATGTTATTTACATAAACTATGCTACTAATACTAAGAGCCTCTATACCTATTAACATCATCCAGTAAACAAGTGGAATTGTTAAGGCTTTTGATAAATTAACTTCATAATTTAATTTAACGTAAAGTATACTTAACATAATAGATATAAAAACTCTTACATTCGGAAAAATCCCAAGTAAATTCATAGCAAACGCAATTCCTAAAATTAATAAAAAACTAAAGAAACTTTGATTTTTACTAACTTTTTTTATACTTAAGTCTTTTATTAAAATATATAATGAAATCCACTCTATAATTAAAATAAATATATCTAATAGTTTCCAAAATATCACACTATTTAACATAACTTATCCCCTAAAACTTCTATTAACCTAGCTTTTAATTGTTTTCTTCTATGTTTACTAATTGGTATTGTAGCATTATTTATATAAATATCTGATACATCTATTTTATTAATTTTTTCTAAGTTTACTATGAAACTATTATGGCATCTAAAAAAGTCTTTATTTAATAGTTTCTCTAATTTCCTAATACTCATTTTTATTATTTCATGTCCATTTATAGTATGTATTATTAGTTGCCTTTTGCTTGTTTCAATATATAAAATATCATCAAATTTAATTTTAATTAATTTTGATTTATCGTTAATTGTTAAAAAGTCATTTTTCTTTTTTATTATATTTTCTATACATTTACCCATATTATTTTTAAATATATTGTATTCTATTGGTTTTAACATATATCTATATGCATTTACTTCATATCCTTCACAAACATAATCTAACACTGATGTAGTAAATATTATTTCTACATTGTTGTCAAACTCTCTTATTCTTCTAGCTACATCCATTCCATTTAATCCATTCATTTGAATATCTAAAAATAATAAATCTATATTATTAGGATAATTACTTAAAAGATCTTCCCCTGATACAAATTCTAAAACTTCATAGTTATGAAATTCATTAAAAAAATCATCGATATAGCCCTTCACTAAATTTATATGAAGACTATTATCTTCACAAACTCCGATAAAAATATTTTTATCATTCATAAAAATTCCTCACACCCTTACTCTCACCACATATTTATAAAGACCCATTTCATGTCACCCCTCCTATTGGAGAGCTTATTTTTTATACTTCTTTCTTTAACCGCTGAACTTGTCTTACTGAAATCTTAAGTTTTTCGGCTATATCTTTATTTTTTAAACCCTTTCTAACTAACTCTCTAACTTTATTTAACGTATTAACTTTCTCTTGCTCTCTTTTAATTAAACCCTCTTCATTTCTTCGGTCTGCTCTTCTTTTCTCATTCTTTCTATCATACTTTTCATCAAGCCCTATAATAGTCTTCATATGCTTTTGCTCTTTGCTTGTAATCCCTAATCTATCAATTAATGTTTCATTCTTATACCAATAACCTTCTTTATCTCTCATACCTTTAGAAACTCTCTTGCGCTCACCACTTCTTAATCCTTGCTCATACGCTATAAATTTATCTATAGCCTTTGGTATACACCTT
>UREA01000042.1 GCA_900546715.1 uncultured Mycoplasmatota bacterium
ATTATTATTGGATTAGTTGTTGTTTCTATATATTCTTCACTATCATTTAATGAATAATAATATGTTGTTATACTTCCGTTTTCACTAGTAGCACTTACATC
Source organism: uncultured Mycoplasmatota bacterium (assembly GCA_900546715.1). Classification (GTDB taxonomy): domain Bacteria; phylum Bacillota_I; class Bacilli_A; order RF39; family UBA660; genus Onthocola_B. Next base: position 102 of record UREA01000042.1, read on the forward strand.
TAATGTAATTGAACTTCCAGTTACATTAGTAGCTACTACATTATCTATCCATACTCCATCATATTTATCAAAGTATACATAACATTGGTCTGATGAATGACTTAATAAATTAACTGTATTATTCTCAGAATTATACTCAAGTTCTCCACCATTTTCACACCCACTTAAAGTATCATTAAAAATATATCCAGACTCAGGCCAAGTATTATCGGTAGTTTCTGTATATTCTCCACTACCTGCTTCTGTTTCATACATCATAGTTATCATATTGCTTTTTATTACCTGTTCATTCTTATTTATATTAGATACTATACTATTTTTACTATTGTTTGTATTATTAAATATAATGATGCTTATTAAAACTAATGTTAATAATGTACTAGTTATCAACAATATTTTTTTATTCATAGTATCACCAAATATATTTTATAATTATTAGATAAAATTTAACTGAATTTACTCCTAATAAGGTGTAAATCTAATACATCTAATTAAATGTATAAGAAAATATTGTTAGTGATTAAGATGTATTATAATAGATTAAGAGAAATTAGAGAAGATAAATCACTTACACAAAGTGATATAGCTAAAGTTTTAAATACTACCCAACAACAATATTCTAAGTATGAATTAGGTATACAAATATTACCACTAGAAAAAATAAATACACTTGCTGATTACTATAATACTTCTATAGATTATTTGATTGGTAGAACAGATGAAAGAAAACCATATCCTAAATCTATATTAAGTAAATAAACAAATTAATCAAATTAAACATTCAATATCTGTTTTTCGTTATTTAATAGTATATAAAAACTTTTTTCATTGATTAAAAGATTTAATTCTATCTTTAAAATTCTTTCTTCTTGCAAAGCACCTATAAATGATATATCTTCTTCAACAATAAAAGTTTCAATAACACATGTAGGATTTTTTATTATTTTTAAGGACATTAAAGGAAATACTGTCTTTCCTGTATCATTAACAACTTTAAATAAAACATATTCACCTTTTAATTTTGAATTTCTAGCAATCTTATCGGCAGAAACGATTTTAAAACGGGTTTTATTTATTAGAGTATTTAAAAACATTGGTAAGTATTCTATTCTATTTTCTATCATTTTCCAACCAATTTTTATATTCGGTTTGTTTTTTATTATTCTTTTTAAATCAAAAAAAGAAATTTCACCATTTTTAAGTTTCTCAAAACCTAATTTTCCTTTAAAATTTTTACTATCTTTTCTATCTCCGAATGCATATTGTAAACCTAAAATATGGGGCAAAACATATTTAGATATTTTGATTTTAATGTTATGATTCAAAGTTTTAACTTCTATTATACTTCCGTCAAATTTTTCAAAAAAATCAGCTATTTCTCTTAATGAATAATTATTAATATTTATTTTTTCTTTTACAAGTTCTAAATCTTTTTTCATTGATTGTCCTTTCCAAAACCCATAAATTATGATAATAAAGGTCTCTTGATATGAAGAGACCAATATTACATTTTATGTTCGGATTGTATGTGATGACAATCGGCATCAGTGCAAGATATTAACGTCCGCAGCACGGAACATCGCCGAACATCTAGCAACGCACAACATGATAAAATATCATCTGTCATAATATTTATATCATATAATTTACTAAAATGCAACAGATATTTTTAAGTTATTTTTAAGTTTGTATCTGAAAAATCACATTTATTTTATGTAAAATCACAAAAAATATGTATATTTATATAAAAATGAACTTACAGAAATAACTAACTCAATTAACAATTTAAATAAAAATAATAGAAAATAAGAGGTAAATAAGAGGTAAAATCAATTAAATTTATAAAAAAATACCATAAAAAAGGGAAAATTATTCATTTCCCTTAAAAGTGTGAGTTTTGAGTTTATATGTTAATTGTGTATAGTTTGTAATATTATATTACATATTTTTTTCTTTAACTTATTCGCATTCCTCCTTTATTACATTTTAATCATACTAAAGATTTATGAAGTTTTTGTGTTGAAAGTATGAAATAATTATAATTTAATCTTAAAGTAGAAAGTTGAACCTTTTTTTAACACTGATTTGACACCATATTCATAATTGTGTAATTCAAGTATTTGTTTTACTATAGAAAGTCCTAGGCCAGTTGATACAACATTTCTTTGATGTTTCTTATCATTTTTATAATATTTATCCCAAATATAAGGTATTTCTTCTGGTTTTATACCTTTACCAGTATCAATAATTTCTACTAAGTAATATTTTTTATGTTTAGTTACTCTAATTGTAACAGTTTTATCATCACCAGTATAATTAATGGCATTATTAACTAAATTATATATTACTTGGTTAAGTTTCTTTTTATCAGCTTTAATCCACATTTCCTCTGGCATTTCAACATTAATAGTATATTTTTCAGTTTCTTTAATAATTTGATATCTTTTAACAATTGAATTTATTTCTTCTGCTAAATTAAATTTTTCTAATTTTAAAGTATCAGCATTAGATTGCATTTTAGATAAATCTAGAATATCATTTACTAATACTGTAAGTCTGTCTGTTTCATCAACTATAATACCTAAATGTTCATTCATTTTATCATGGTCTTTATAAGAGATATCTCTAATCATTTCTGCATAAGCTTTAATCATTGTTAAAGGTGTTTTTAAATCATGTGATACATTAGCCATTAAATCATGCCGTAATTCATCTGTTTTAGCCATTTCTTTTTGAGCTTGCGATAAAGTCTCTGCTAGCTCATCTATTTCTTTAATACCCGACTCTTTAAATTCAACTTTTGAGTCGCCATTACCTAGTTTTTTAGCTTTTTTAGTTATTTCAGTTATAGGGTCAGTTAATTTAGTTGATAAGAAAATAGAGATTATAACTGCTATAAATATACCTAAGAAACATACATACATTAATTGTTGTTTAATAATTAAGGTAACTTCAGTTATATCTTCTAGATTAGAATAGATAAATGTATAGTTACTATTATTTTTTAAACCATATAAAAGGGCTGCAACATGTCTATCATCATTAACAAATTGATAAGCTTTAAATTCTTCGTCACTATTAACAAAATTAAGCATTAATTCTTGAACTTTAGTATTTTCATTCTTTAAGGCACAGCCTTCCATATTTAAATTATATCCTGTAAAATTACCAAAATCATCAGTTACAACAATACATACTTCATTTTGATAAGAAATATCTTGAAGCATACTATCAAGGCTGTTTGTATCAGCATTTTGAATAGATGAAACAATACTATCCATATTAGATATTTGTTCTCTCTCATAATAAAAATCGAATATCCAAGCTTGACATATCCATAAAAGCAAAATAATTACAACATTAAAAACAAGCAAATAAATTAAGGTCTTTGCTTGAATACTAGTTTTTCTTTTCGTCTTCATACTCAAACTTATATCCTACTGCTCTTACGGTTACTATCATATTTTTATATTTGCCTAAATGCTTCCTTAAAGTTTTAACATGGGTATCTATTGTACGATCATCACCATAAAAATCATAACCCCAAATATTACTTAATAAATTTTCTCTTGATAATGCAATATTTTTATTGTCAATAAAATATTTTAATAAATCATATTCTTTTGGTGTTAAATAAATCTTTTTGCCATCGATATACACATCATGAGCGACATTATCAAGTTTTATTCCTTTAATTTCATAGACATCTTCTTTATTATCTTTTCTCTTAGTAACAGCTTTAATTCTTGCCACTAATTCTTTAGGACTAAAAGGTTTAGTTACATAATCATCAATACCTAAATCAAAACCAATAAGTTTATCATATTCTTCTCCTCTAGCAGATAACATAATAAATGGAATGTCTTTAATTTTTTTGATTTCTCTACATGCCGTATAACCATCCATTTTAGGCATCATAATATCCATGATAATTATATCAAAATTATCATGTTTAACTTTTTCAATGGCATCTTCTCCATTTTCGGCTTCAACTACATTCATTTTTTCGAGTAATAAATACTCTTTTATAACATCTCTAATTAATTTTTCATCATCGACAACTAAAACATTCATAACATCACCAACAATATTATATATATTAATTGTGAAAAAAGCATGAAATTTATCTCATTCGTGCTTTTTCTTCTATATAATATGGAATTTCTGTAACACTTTCTTCTTGTTTTTCAGTTCTACTTATAACTTTAATATTATCTTTTTCCATAATAAATCTATCAATTGAGTATAAATCTCTTTGTTTATAACCTGGTTTATATTCCCTAGTTATTTCAGAACAAATATTTATTTCATCATCATAAACATTAATTTCTGAATCAAAAGATTTATTTAATTCTTTATTTGTTTCAGAATCCAGTTCATATACTAACCCATTGGCATTTACTGAATATTCATTAAGTCTTGTTAAATGCATTCTTATAATAGTTCCATTTCTAAGAGGTTTAACATTACTCATTAAATATCTAAATATTCTCGCTTCCTCCAATGATATTCCCTCATATGGAAAATTTTGTTCTTCTTCTAAAATGTCTGCATTCATATATAAATTTAATCACCTAGCTAATATTATAGCATATTTTTAGAAAATATCAATCAATTCTGATAGGATCAGAACTTGTTCCGGAACCGCTGACATAAGTTACATTTGAGTTAAGGTAAAAACAAGGACGAATAATGGCAGAATCTAAGCTAGGATTAGAAAAAGCAAATGCGGAGCCAATACTACCAGAATTGCTAACATAAAACGCATTAGCCATCTCTGTCGCATTAGGAAAAAAAATTAAATTGTTAGTATTTTTATTAACAATAAAAATACTAACAATTACAATTATTAATGTTAATAACCCACAACTTATCAACATTACTTTCTTTTTCAAAAACTTCACCTACTTTGTATATCGTAATATCTTACGATTTATAATAAAATTATACTAGTAAAATGTTACGATGTCAATAGGTGATAAAACAATGAAAATAAATGCAAGAAATTATAAGGCTAATGAAACATTTAAAATAATAAGACAAGGTCTTGATTTAACTCAAGAAGAACTAGCTAAAGATATAAATATTAGCAAATCTTCTATTGAAAAATATGAATATGGTACAGTTAATTATACATTTGAAACTATTCTTAAAATATGTAATAAATACAATTTAGATATTATTATTGTTGATAAAAACCAAAAATAAGGCATAATAAAAACTCCATTTCTGGAGTTTTATTCTTCTTCTAATTTAGCAACAATCTTTTTTAAAGCATTAGCTGTTGCTTCTTTTAATTCAGCAGTAGTTTTTTCTAAAACTGGAGTTCCTTTAGCAACTGCTAGTTTATATAAATCTTCTGCTTTCTTTTGAATTTTTTTAGCTTTTTGTTTAGCTATTTTTAAAACTTTTTCTTTATCTAAGTCTTTTAATTCTTGTTGAATTTCATCAACTTTTGTTAAAATCATTTCTTTAACATCTTCTGCTTTTAATTCTTTAGCTTGAGCAACTATTTCATCTAATTTTTTCTTAATATCCGCTCTTGTTTCTTTACCAGATTTTGGAGCAAATAGAATGCCTAGGGAAGCACCAACTGCTGCTCCTGCCAAAAATTTACCAATACCACTATTCTTCTTCATAATCATCCTTCTTTCTTTTTTTATTTTTATTTCTAAATAACAACTTACTAAATACACTACCAGCCACTTCTACTAATCTATCAGTAAAAGCTGCAATTTTGTCAGTTGTAAAATCAATTAAATTAAACACTGAATTTAAAGATTCTACTTTTTCATTGACATTATCCACTACTTTTTCTACCTTATTCATAGTTATTATAGTCTTAATTCCTAAAATTATGCCAACTATAAGTAAAATTATTAGTAAAATATAAATAACTAAAGGTAAAAAAGCTAGCCAAAATTCCACTAGTAATCACCATCCTCTCTGTTGTCGTACATTGAATCGATTAGTTCAAATAAATCATTTTCAAGTGTATCGTCATCTTCGTCATCCACTTTTTCTTCTTGAATACTTTTATTTTCTGGTATTATTTCTTCTAAATCTTCATCTATTTTTTCATAATCATCTAATTCATCAGAAACATTTCTACTAGTAGTATTTTTCTTTTTATCGTTTTTATCCACATTAATTTCTACATCAGCTGTATCTTCTAGTAATTCATCAATAGTTTTTACTTTTTGTTTCTTTTCTTCAGCATTTTCTTTTAATTTAACTGTAACTGTTTCTTCATAGAAAGTTTCTTTTGGGTCTTCTTCTAACGCTTCAATATCTCCGAATGCTTTTTTTCTCACACTATTAAAATCTAAGTTATTATTTCTATTTTCTTCAGTTACATCTTTAATATCTTCTACTTTATAATCTTCATTTAAAATACCATAAACTGGAGATATAATTGGTGAAGGTTTAAACTTTTTCTTTTCAACTACTTCTCTAGTTTCTGTTCTTTCATATCTACCATAATCATATTTCTTTTCAATTTTTTTCTTTTTTTCATATTCTAAAACATTAGTTGTTGGTTTTTTTTGTTGACGATTCATTGTACTAGAGAATTCTTCTTCATCAAAATCCGGAAATGGAAAAGTATTTTCAGATTTAAATAAATCTCTATCACTTAAATCATTATAATTAGTTTCTCTGGTAACCTTAGGTGGTTCATATGCGGGTTCTCTATATTGTTGTGTTTCTCTTATTGGTTCACGGACTGGTTCAGGACGAACTTCAGGTCTTCTTTGAGGTTCTATTTTTTCCGCAATTGGCCTTTTAACTTCAGGTTTTGCTTCCTTTTTTTCATTATTTACTTTAACAGTTTCTGTTTCTTCTACTTCTTCATCTTCAAATAATATATCTTTGATTTTATTAAATAATCCCATATTATTCACCTTCCTAATTTAAATAATCAGTATCTGGCACTACTTCTTGAGCAGGCTTGTAATCATCTGGATCTACTAAGACTGATTCATTATTTTCTCCACCAGTATTGAATATATCCATTTCTTCTTCTGCAAAGTTCAAAACATTATCTTCTAACAAATTAGCAATTATACTATCATTATACTCAATGCTTCGAAGTATGCTTATAGCAGATATCATGCTTAATTTAATATCTTTTTTATCTACTATCACTTCTATTTTAGCATAATTATACATAATTTCAACTAAATATTTGTCATTTTCTCGTAAATTTACTTCAATATACCCAAATTTGTCATCATTTGTAATGCTTGCTGAGAATTCACTAGTATTATTTTTTTCATATTCATACTTAACTTTATTTATATAACTTACAGCATCAACATATAAATAATAATTGTATCTACCATCATCAACTACTTCATTAAAAATGGTACTATCTTGCACTTGCATTCCTCTAGGTAAATAATATTTATATCCAGTCCTAAATTCATTTGCTCTAGGACTTTCAACACCAAAATTTCCCGCAATTTGTTCATAACTTAAATCTTTTATATTTGTACAACCCGTAAGAGCCAATAACAATCCAATAATTATAATTACTTTTTTCATATATTTTCTTTCCTCATATACATAATTATACCAAAAAAATTGCTACTAATAAAGTAGCAAAGTTTAATTTATGCGTTTCATCTACGGACAGTTTTTAAAAAGCATAAAAATAGATGTAACATACTTGCTACACCTATTGTCCTTTAAACTTGATAAAATAACCCTTTTTTTGATATTATTAATTTAGATGGGTTTGTCAACGCTTTTGGCGAAAAACGGAACATAAGATTTACCAATTTTGGAGAAAAGCGGAACATATCAATCTTTTTCAACATCTACATATTTTATTTTTATACCATTTTTACTGAATTTTTCTTCATATTCAGTTTCAACATTATCAATACTCTCACTATGTAAGTCATAACTTATCTTATTTATTTTATAACCATATTCTTTAAATGATTCTAGTGAATATGCAAATAAATTATCATTATCAGTTTTCATGATAATATGTTTTTTACCCTTAAATAATTTATCAAAAGATTTTAAGTAATTTGGTGATGTTAATCTTCTTTTTGCATGCCTTTCTTTTGGCCATGGATCAGAAAAATTAAGATATATTGTATCTATTTTTCCTTCAAGGATGTCCCCTAGATTTATAGCATCCATAATAAGTATTTTTAAATTACTTGGTTTATATTCATTAATTCTTTTTATAGCAACACTTGCTACACTAGAATATTTTTCAACACCAATAAAATTAATGTTCGGGTATTTTAGAGCCATCTCTAAAATGAATTTACCTTTACCCATACCTATTTCTAAACATATTGGATTATTATTAGTGAATGTTTCATAAAAATAATCACAATTGCTAATTACTAAATCTTTATCTTTGGGATTTCGCATACGCATATATAACACTTCCTTTTAAAACTCATATATTATTGATAGGGAGGATACATAATGAAAAAAAACAGAAATTCTTTTTTTAGCGAAGCTAATATGTCATATTCCGGATATAATCCTAATATGAATATGGTTCCAAATAATATGCCCTATCAAGCCCAATCAAGTTACAATTCTTATTTCTCTGGACCTAATATGATGAATGCTCCAATGAATCAATATAGCGGGACAGACAACATTGAAAGTCGTCTTGCTAAAATAGAAAGACAAATTAATCGTCTTGAACATCGGGTTAACAAATTAGAATCTACAAATACAACATATATTACTGAAGACATAGACTCCAGCGGTAATATGTATATGCTTTAATTATAGATAATCATTGCACTAAAACAATATAATTGTTCTTCACCACATACAGCAATTGCCACTTGATACTTGATATCTATTATATCAAATTCACCAGAATTTAGAAAGCTATTTATAGAGTTTTCTAAATCTTTTTCGTGTGATTCATCAAATACTTTAACTTTCATTTTATCACCAACTCTATTATATAATAGATATATTAAATATTTTGTCGAAAAAAATAAGTTAGATTAATTTTTCTAACCTATTTTACTACAATGTTTACTATTCTGCCCTTTAGAACAATTATTTTAACTATTTCTTTGCCTTCGATATGTTTTTTAACATTTTCTTCATTTAATGCTTTGTCTTTAGTAACTTCTTCTGATTCATCAATTGATACTTTAATTGATGCTCTTATTTTACCATTTACTTGAACACCAATTTCT
>UREA01000043.1 GCA_900546715.1 uncultured Mycoplasmatota bacterium
TATTCGTTCTTCTAAAAAATGATTATATATAAATCTAGAACAACCAATAGTTTGATTGATTAACTTTTTTTGTTCATTGTTTGGATATAATCTAAATTGATAACCTCTTAAAATAGTAGTCATACCAAATTTCCTCCTTGTAAATCAAGTATATCAAACAGTTGTTTGAGTGTCAATATTTTCATTAAAAAAAGTATAACTTTCCTATTATACAAAAAATAGCTCACAAGAAAAGATTAACTTACTTTTGAGCTAAATTGTACAGTTTTTTAATTTCCTTAATTGATAACTTTCTATATTCACCAGATTTTAAATCTTTTATGTCTAGAAAACCATAACCAATTCTACTTAATTTCAAAACGTTTGCATTTATTGTCTTAAACAATTTTTTTACTATGTGATTTCTACCTTCGATTATAGTTATTTCTATAATCATGGTGTCTTTTTCCTTATTAATATTTTTTACTTTTAATTTTCTAACATCAACCTTCCTATCTTCTACAACTACACCATTTTTAATTTTATGTAATTCTTCTTTAGTTAAAATCCTATTTAGTTTAGCAATATAAGTTTTTTCTATTTCAAATTTTGGGTGCATTAATGTATTGGCAAATTCTCCATCGTTGGTAAGCAAAATTAATCCTGTTGTATCGTAATCAAGTCTTCCAATAGGATAAATTCTAGCATCAGTATTAATTAAATCAACAACTGTAATACGTCCAGCAGTATCACTAACAGCACTAATAACACTTCTTGGTTTGTTTAACACATAATATTCATGTTTAATATCTTTGTTAATTATTACGCCATCGATACTAATAACATCATTACGATCAACCTTAGTTCCAAGCTCTGTTATGACTTTACCATTAACTAAAACTCTTTTGTGTCGTATTAAGTCTTCCGCTTTTCTTCTGGAAGTATATCCATATTCAGCAATGATCTTTTGTAAGCGTTCCATGTAACCACCTACTTACAGTATAACACATTCCTTAGAAAAATAACATAGTAATTATAAAAGCAACTGTAATTCCGACGAGATCCGCAAATAAACCAACACCTAAAGAGTAACGAATTTTCTTAACTCCAATGGAGCTAAAATATAGAGCAAGGACATAAATAGTGGTATCTGTACAACCTTGCAGAACACTTGCAAGTCTTCCAACATAAGAATCTGGTCCATATTTAATAAAAATATCATTCATTATAGCAAGAGTTGCGGTACCAGATATCGGACGAAGGAGAGCCATTGGCATAATTTCTAGAGGAATATTTATCAAATTTAGTATGGGTGTGAATACTCCTAAAACAGCATTTACAAAATTACTATCTAAAAAAATATTGATAGCAAAAACCATAGCAATAATGGAAGGAAAAATATTAAATGAAATCATTAATCCTTCTTTAGCACCTTCTAAAAATGTATCATAAATATTGACTTTTTTGATAAATCCATAAAATATTACAAATACAATAAATACAGGAATTACTATTTTAGAAAAGGTATTCATTTATTATTCCTCCTTCTTATAAAATAATCCAGTAATAATCCTCCGATAGATGAACAAAAAGTGGCAATAACACCTGGTAAAATTATTTCTGAAGGGTTTTCTGAACCTGTTGCAATACGCAGAGCTAAAACTGTTGTTGGAACAATGGTTACTCCTGCGGTATTTAAAACTAAAAAGGTAATCATAGCAACGCTTGCTGTATCTTTTTTATCATTTATTTTTTGTAGTTCACTCATGGCTTTTAGTCCGAAAGGAGTTGCAGCAGAACCTAATCCCATCATATTGGCGGCGATATTTGATGCAATAAACCCAAGCGCCGGATTATCTTTTGGAACACTTGGAAAAAGACGAGATAAAATCGGTTCCATTAATTTAGCAAATTTATTGAGCAAACCTGAGACTTCAGCAATTTTCATAATTCCAGTCCATAAAACAATAACTGGTAAAATTGATAACATCAAGTCTAGTGCTTTCGTACCATTAGTTAAAATACTATCATTTATTATATCTAAATTACCTGTAAGAGCCGAAAAACCAATACCAATAAGTATTAAAAATAGCCAAATGTAACTTACCATCCTAGCCACCTTAATAATTTATCCCACCAAGATAAATTTTCTAATTCTTTATTTTTCTCTACATAAATATTTACTTCTTTTACTAATTCCTCTTTTATATATATTTTAGCTGACCCCACAACATCACCATTCATATAATTATTATTTTTAAAAAGTTCATATTTAATAGAAATACTATTCTTCTCTTCTTTTAAAACAGGAATATAGACATCATCTTTAATATACAAAGTATCATTTTTATATTCGGTATCTTCTTTAATTTTAAAGTTTTTCTTATCTAATACTTTAATTGCTTCATATTTTTTAAATATTTCCGTATATAAAGTTAAATGATCTTCAAAATCATTGGGATCATTAAGAGTAACAATTACTAAATCTATATTATTGCTGCTGGCGGTAGTTACTAGTGTTCTTCTAGCTTTTTTAGTAAAACCAGTTTTTCCTCCGGTGATAAAATCATATTCGTGCAAAAGTCTATTTTTATTTGTCCAACTATAACTTTTTTTATTAGTTTTAACACTATAATTTTTAGTTGCAAAGATTTCTCTAAATGTTTCATTTTCCATAGCATATTTAGTTAAAAGAGCCATATCATAAGCAGTTGATAAATTAGCTGTGCCATCACTTTCTTCAAGCCCATGTGCATTATAAAAATAACTATTAGTCATGCCTATTTTGCTAGCGGTTTCATTCATAAGCATGGCAAAAGCTTCCATAGAACCAGCAATATTTTTAGCAATAACTACCGCAGCATCATTGCCACTCCTTAGCATTAAGCCGTAAAGTAAATCTCTTAAAGTTAATTTTTCGCCCATTTCAATATATATTGCACTACCATAAGCATCAAGTACTTCTTCACTAACCTCATAAACATCATCCAAATTACCATATTCTATAGCTACAATTGCAGTCATTATCTTAGTAATACTAGCAATTAATCTTTGTTCATGAATATTTTGTTCGAAAAATACCCTATTACTATTTAAATCCATAACAATGGCACTACTAGCAGTTATTGCTGATACTTTTATTGGTAATATTAATAATACAAAACTTAAAATTAACTTTTTCATGAGAATCCCCTATAAAAAGATATGATTATTAACTTAAAATATGTGTCCAAAAAATTTGTAAAATTTGTAATTTACCCCTAACAAAATGCATATTTTGTGATACAATATAGGGCATGGGGTGGTTTTTATGATAAGTTTTAAAGTATATCAACAATTATTTGAAATAAAAGAGGGATTGGTAAGAATAGAATGTATTAATTTACCTTTATATAATGAATTTGAAGAAGTTTATCCTTTATATAAAGATGTAGATGAAACTACTTTTATGGAACAAATGAATCATACTTATACGATACAAGAAAAAGCTATAATGGCTATTATTGCTATAAAATATTCAGAATTAATAAATAATAAAGATTTAAATTATATTAGTTCAATATGTGAATTTTTAGCTAAAAATAATATAAGCACTTATTATTTTGGTGATTATGTTAGGATACTATGTAATAATCAAGTATATAACTATGCAATGCTTTTATATTCTAATAACTATGGCATTACTAAACACACTATTTTATTTGATTTGTTATATAGACTATATGATTTAACTAATCCTAATTGTTTAAATTTTATAATTGAATTTTTAGCTAGATTAGCTAATACTCCAAATTTTTTATTTATTGATTGTACAAATTTATTAGATATTTATAATAAAATACTTGCCAAAATGGAAGAAATAGATTTTAATGATCCTGATACTTTTAAAGAAGTAGATTATCAAATATTACATGAACTTTTTAATATTAATAGATTAAATAATAATTTATCTATGGATTTATTTAAAGATTTAAAAGAAGTGGATTGTAATTATGTTGATTACATATCTAAAATAAAAGAATGCCTAACAACTATTAAAAATTATAATATTATTCCTTTTAGCTTAAAAAGGACACAAAATAAAAATGAGTAATCACTCATTTTCTTCATATATACCATGGATTTTTTCTAAATCACTTTGACTAATTTCAGTTACTTGCCAAACGTCATCTTCATTTTTCTCTACATTAAAGTTTATTGTATAACTTATAGTATCAGTATTTTTTTGCATTAAATCAAGTTTATAATCTAAGAATTTAGATAAATCATAATTGTTAAATTCATCATAAAATTCTTCACTATGTTCATTTAAATACTTACTAGCATCACTTTGGGCCTTCCCCAAATTATAGACGGTAATTTTAGTTTCTACTATAGCTACATCATCGTTATAATCTTCACTAATTATTTCATAAGTAAGGTCTGTATATTGCTTGCGAAGAATATCACGATATTTATCTTTTTGCTCATCATTTAAATTTTCTTCACTATCTACAACATCATCCATATCTCCAACAACTGAAGCACTTAAATTACGATACTCATCTAAAAATGCTTCGACTGCTCCTCTAGCAGTATTATTATTACAACTACAACCACTTAAACAAATTAAAGCTAAAACAATTAATAATATTTTTTTCATAATTCACCTTAATACTATTATTAACTGCTAATAATAAATTATACATTATTATAACTAAGTCTTATTAGATTATAAATAAATACTTCTCTATCAGTAATACCCTCTTGTAATTTTTGATTCATTTCTTTATATATTTCTTCAAAATTATCACTATCTTTTAAAAACCATTCATTATATAGATATTTTAATTTATCAAAATTTTCTTTTTTATATAAAGAATCTATTTCTATTTGAATGAAATTCTTAATATTATTTTCAATTCTTAAATTATTATTGGTATTTAATTTTGGGCCTAATTCATAATTTAATTTAAACTGTGGTAAAGTATAAAGCATTTCAATTACTCCAATTTCATCATCAACTTGCAGGAATGAACGGTATATACTTTTTCCCTCACTATTAAATTCTAGAGCTATTGCCCCATTTTTACTGGCAAACAAAGCTACATATTTAAGGGTTTTATTCTTAAGTTCACATTTATTTTCAATTAAATCTAAAAAATCTTTAGTAACTATAATCTCATTATAAATTAAATCTTTAAGTATTTTATTACTTACAGAAAATAAGGGAATTTTTCTAATTAATTCCACATTATCTTCATCAAACCACTCATAAAACATAAAAGGTATTTCATTAAAGTTTAAAACTAAATCATAATAAAAATTCATCTTTTTAGCCTCCCTATTCCTTTATATATAAAAAAACATCCACCAAGTATAAATAGTAAACATGAACTTCTAATAATAAAATAAACAAATTCAAAAAATGTATACCCTAAAGTAAATAAATTTAGATAAATTATTATTAGAAATAATGCTATGCTTATAAAAAAACTACCTAATACTAAAAAAAATATTCTCATATTTAAATATATATGATAAAATACTTTTGGTGATACATGATGAAAAAGATAATTATTTTATTTGTTAGTTTAATTTTACTTACTGGGTGTGGTGAAAAGGCGCAAAATCCAATTGTTACAATGGAAATTGAAGATTATGGGGTAGTTACTATTGAACTGTATCCAGATATGGCACCGAATACTGTTGCTAATTTTGTAAATTTAATAGAGGAAGGATTTTATGATGGGCTTACATTTCATCGTTCTGTTCCTGGTTTTGTACTGCAAGGTGGTGATCCTGATGGGGATGGCACTGGAGGACCTGGTTACACCATAAAAGGAGAATTTAGTAGTAATGGATATACTAAAAATACTTTAAGTCATACCCGCGGAGTTATATCTATGGCAAGAAGTCAGGATAATGATTCAGCAGGGAGTCAATTTTTCATAGTTTTAGATGATTCTGCTACCTACTCTCTTGATGGCTTATATGCCGGATTTGGTCGTGTTACTGAAGGTATGGATATCATTGATGAAATAGTTGCAAATGAGAAAATCGCTAATGATGTAACTGGGGCCTTGGCAGAAAATGTGGTAATTACTAAAGTAACCGTTGATACCTTCGGAGAAACTTATGAAGTAGAAAAAAATTAAATGCCTATAAATATAGTGCATTTTTTTTAAAATTAATATATAATTATAATGGTGAAGAAAAATGGATATAATAACATATATAATTTTAGGTATTATTCAAGGTATTACAGAACCAATTCCAGTATCTAGTAGTGGTCATATATTTTTATTTAAAAATTTATTTAATACCAATATGTTTAATTCCCTAAACTTTGAAATAATTTCTAATTTTGGATCATTTATTGCGATATTTATTATATTTTGGAAAGATATTAAAGAACTAATAATTGCCTTTTTTTCTTATATCTTTAAAAAAGATACCAGGAAAAAATATGCCTCTAAATTTAGATACGCTTTATATATAATTATTAGTACTATTCCTGTTGGAATAACTGGATTCATATTTAAAGATGAATTAGAAAAATGGTATAGCCTAAATGGTTTAGCTATAGCATTCTTAATTACTGCTCTTGCTTTATTTATTGTAAGAAATATTAAAGGAACTAAGAGTGATGAAGATATAAAACTAAAAGATGCTATTTTAATTGGTTTAATTCAAGCCGTAACTATAGTACCAGGGATATCTCGTAGTGGAACAGTTTTAGTAGCATGTCTACTATGTAATTTAAAAAGAGATACAGCTCTAAAATATACATTCATGTTATATTTTCCAGTAAGTGTTGGAACGATGATTTTAGGAGTCAGTGATTTAGCAAATACTACAGAACTATCAAATATGTTAGTGCCATACCTAACAGGTATGATTGCTGCAGGCATTGTAACATTTTTCTCATATCGCTGGTTAAGTAACTGGGTTAAAAAAGGTAAACTTTGGAAATTTTCTATATATTGTGTATGTTTAGCAATTTTTATATTTATATATTTTAGGTAGTGATTAAAGTGAAGAAAAAAAGTATTAAAAGATGTTTAATTATAATAATTATTGTACTAATCTTAATTTTAGGAGCACTCATTGCTTTATATTTTACTAGTAAACAAAAACTAGAAGAATATAATACAGAGTTATTAGAATTATATGCTAAATTAGAAGCTAATAATGAGTATGCATCTTGTCTTATTACTCCTTATAAAAGTGAAGAGGTAGATGCATTATTTAATGAATTATTAAATACTTTAAATACCAATGAATTATCTATTTATTTTGAAGATTTAAATAATGATTATACTTTAACAATAAACCCCGATACCACATATTATAATGCTAGTATTATTAAATTATTTGATGCATCTTATATAATTGATAATAATGTTGATTTAAATGATACTATTACATTTACTGAGGATTATAGAAGTATGGCAAAAGAAGGGTTACTTAATTATGAATTAAATGCAGAAGTTCCTATTAAAGATATAATGTATTATGCCATATCTGTAAGTGATAATGGTGCTCACAGGATGCTTACTGATTATATTGGAGTTGATAATTTAAGGAATTATGCAAAAAATACTTTAGGTATAACATTAACCATTACAGATTCTGATAGATTTGGTAATATGAGTGTAACAAGTACTAATACACTACTTAAACATGTTTATGAATTATTACAAAATGATAATGATTATACTGCATTACTTAAAGATGCTATGAATAATGATTATTACAATGGACTAAATTTTGATGAAAAAACATTCTTACATAAATATGGATATTATAATCAATATTACCATGATATTGGCATTTTTAATTCTTTAAATCCTTATGTAATATCTATATTCACACTTTTTGGTAATCCTGATACTGGAGCATTAGAAAAGGTAAATAATATAAGTAAAGAAATATATAATATCTATCAAACTAATTTAGATAAAAAAGAAGAATATTGTTATAATTTAGCTTATAACTAATATTCTTTTTTTATTGAATTCTTATAGGGTCAGATTCAGTTCCAGATCCGCTGACATATTGAACATCTGAGTTTAGGTAGAAACAAGGCCTAACAGGAAAGCTATAGTCATCCATAGTTCCGTAGGTAATAGTACCGGAGTCAAACAAATAGAATAAATCATCCATAGTGTCAGATCTGCGGGAGATTGTCCATTCGTGAAGTCCCATATACATCCAATTATTATCTCTAATGCTTGAACTACTATAAGAACTTAAATTAGTTGTCCATGCACTTGGACTTGCTGCAAATCCGTAATCTGATACATACATTAATCCTATTTTTGCACTATATGTTGTACTACTTGAACTACTTCCCACTTCGTAATTATATGTCGTTCTAGCATTTGAGGTACCACCATTAGTCCAAGTCATTCCTCCGACTTTCCAACCTGTTGTTGCTATTTTATTACCCCATGTGCTTCCTAAACTGTTCAAATATGTCCCATTTAAATTTGTTGCATTTAATGCGCTTGTACTCCATATGTTACTTCCACTACTATTCCCCAAATAACCTGCTATATTACTTCGGCTCATACTTCCTTTATAATAACTTGTGGAATATGAATATGCTCCGTAATAATCTCCTCCTGAACCTGTCATCGTTGTTGTTGTATAATCAGCTTTTATTAATTTTACTTGGTTTCCAAATACTCCTATTATGCGATATAAATTATCACTTGGGCAAGTACTTGCTGTTGAACCAAAGCATACATAATTATTTACTTCATCACTTGCTCCAGCATATCTATATGAGTTATCTCCTGCACCATTGATTAGGCTACTATTATGGTAATATATTCCATTATTCCCTTGTATATCATTATACTGCGATAATATATGGCAAACTAACAAGCTCGACTTTGAACTATCGCTACATATGTCTTCTATAGTGGTAGGTGTATCGTTTGTTGTGACATTTATTATATATTCATTTGACAATTTATCATTAATATCTTTAACATATACTATTACATTATAAGAGCTTCCTATTTTTAAATTATCAAAGTTATAACTATAATTTGTACTAATGCCAGCCATATCTTCACTATCAATGATAAAATAATATTTGCTTATTTCAACATCACTTGTTGCATCAACAGTTAAAGTAAAACCACTATCTGTTATATTGCTAACTTCAACACTATTAATAACTGGAACAGATATATTTGTTGTAGTAATATTAAGTTCATATATTTTAGATTTAGAATTTGTGCTGTCTACAGAATAAATACTTATCTTATATTCTGTTTATTTATTTAAATA
>UREA01000044.1 GCA_900546715.1 uncultured Mycoplasmatota bacterium
AACCGCACTCCCAAGACCAAGCAAAAATCAAAGATCACAAAGGCTAGCCCGCCAAACAGGTCATTCTGATTGCATTGAAAGGCGAAGCAGGCCAGCGCTACATAAGAGGCAATGTCGTTGGGCTCCCGCAGTGTGCCGTGCCCTGTGGAGAAGCCCCCATCAAAGAGCTTAATCAGGTCAATCTGGGTACAGGTGGTGGTCCCCATAGGGGCAAAGTCCATGTCATGGATGTGGATATCTCCATTTATATGAGCTTGTGCATGCTCTGGTTTTATCATAAACATCTGATAGAACTGCTTGGACCCCTCGCTGCCGTACTTGAGCATGGTGCCCATGGCAGTGTCTCCGTCGATGTTGGCGTTCTCCCGCTTAATATCGCTGTCCTTGGCGGAGGAGAAGGTAATATTTTTATAGGTAGAAATTAAAGGAGAATTTTGTTCTCTAATTTGATTACGTTGAAAACGATAAATAATATATTCTTTGGCAGTTTTAATAAATCCATTAGTCATTAAAGTCTGTTCAACTATATCTTGAATATGTTCTACATTAATATTATCATTATTTTCTGTTTCAAGCACAGAAACTACCTTATCAGTAAGAAAAGTAACCGTTTTTTTAGATTTTTTTTCTTTACTGGCCTCAAATGCTTTACCAATAGCAACTTTAATCTTGTGTTTATCAAAAGAGACTAATCTACCATCTCGTTTTTGGATTTGTTTAATCATTACGCTTTTCCCTTCCAATAGTTTTATTTCTTAGAAACACAATATGTTGTG
Source organism: uncultured Mycoplasmatota bacterium (assembly GCA_900546715.1). GTDB lineage: Bacteria > Bacillota_I > Bacilli_A > RF39 > UBA660 > Onthocola_B. The sequence continues at coordinate 777 of UREA01000044.1, forward strand.
TTTAAATTCTGTCTTTTTATTATAATATTGTATTATCAATTTGTCAAGTAATAAGATCACAATCTTCAATTCGTAAAGTAATAGCTACATCCCAAAGGATGTAGCTATTAACACGATTTTAAAAAGTATTTCTACTTTTGTTTTTTTCTGGGAAACTCGTTCCTTCTCCCTCGGTTGACCCGAGTCATTAGCCCAACCACTTGGCATGATGATTTAGTTTTACAATACTCCTGGGCGGCGCCCTATTCATTAAATAGGCATCACGGTGAGTATCAACCCGTTAAAAAGAGAAAGATTATTCTTCCTCTTTTTTTATATTGCGCAATATAAAATTGAACTTGCCGTTCTAATATGCTTTTTATATTATAAAATAATTATTTTATTTTGTCAAGATAAATTGACAAAATTTTCAAAATTAGATATACTAATCAAAAGGAGGTGTTGATATGGCTACTTCGTCTATTACTAAAGAGTTTTTCGTAAAAGATGATACTGCATTTGAGAAGTTGAAAAAAGAATTGGACACGGAGCCTACTTTGCGTAAACAAGTGGTTGAATCTCCATCTTTGAAAAAAGACAAAGAAAAATTAGCTACCTTTGTATTTCATTGAATATGTAAAAGGGAAGTAGAATTTTCTACTTCCCTTTTGCGAAGGTATACACATTAAACACCAGCTTCGCGTTAAGGTAGCGAGACACCCTGAACAGTACAAAGAAAGGTTTCCTATCGCCTACGAATGAATGATATTCTAACCGTCATTCTCGGTTTGCCAATAATAAAAGCCATGCCTTTTTTGTTTGAAACAAAACTTATTATTTTATTTCAAACATGGTGCCGGGGACCGGACTCGAACCGGCACGGAATTTCTTCCATGAGATTTTAAGTCTCAGGTGTCTACCAATTCCACCACCCCGGCATATATAAGAGAAATATTTTTGTATTTCTCTTATATCGCTTTCAGTGTTATTACTATATCATTTTTCTATCTTCTTGTCAACCCATTTTGCAAAAATTTTAATCAAAAATTTCTACCATTTCTGGAGCGTTTAAGGCTATCCATAAGCCACATTCTTTGTAATTAAAATTTTTATCACTAAATACTTGATTTTTAATATCAAGAAAATTATCATTCTTTTTTAGTTTTTTATCGCATTTTTTTTTACTACCACATTTAGAACAAGGAGATTCAGAAAGTTTTTCAATTCTTTGATACATAATAATCACCTTTTTATTCGATTCCTTCTATTTTAATATCAATATTTAATACTTCCGAAGAAGGAGGGATAATATTATTTACATAAGGAAGATACCAAAATGGAATATATGGATTAGTACTTGAATATATTGAAAGAGTATACTCCATATTAGCAAAATCATACATAGTATAATTAAGAGCTAAATAATTATAATCATAATTGAGGGATGCTTTTGTTACATAAAAATATTTGCTAACAGTAATTTCTTTGTTATATATATCACCCCAATTAGCCCTAAACCACTCATTGGAGCTATTTTTAAAGGCAAAAGATAAAAATCCATTAGCATTACTTAATTGTACACTCGAATTAATAGTAATTTCCATTCTAAAGAAAGAAAATATTTTATACAAATATTCTTCTTTGTATGAAAAATTCACATTTTGATACTTATAATTGTTGCTACCTGTAAAAGCTCCTCCTTGAACTACATATGATTGTTTTCCTAATAAAGTTGTTTTTTTTATTTAATGACTTAAACTGGGGGGGATAATCATTATCTTTTCTCCTATATATTGATTAATTCATCATATTGATTTGTACAAAAATAATCTGTATTTCTAAAACGTGCTCGATCAAAATAACGCCATACTTTTATTTTTTGATCTGCATATTCACCAAATCTTGATTTAACAATATAACTAACCAAATTTGGCATAATAGTTTCGCCCTTAAATCCTACTTTTTTAATATAGGGTTTAATATGAGCAAATTCTTTTATTCTATTTTTTACAGGTAAAGTAATACAAGCAGCATCTAATTTCACTTTTTGAGATTTGCCGCCAGAAAAACAACTTTCATCAGGAAAATCAATCGTTTTTTCAGTTCCATTTAATTGGCTCATTGTTTTTATTCCCACTGAATATTTTTCTGCCATATTTTTTAATTCCAATGTAATGTTCCTTAAAACCAAATCTTCTCTTGCTTGTACTGCTGTATTCTGTCTATATTCGGCAACGACAGAAGAATTTAATTGCACATAGTCGAAAACAGTATAATATATATTATATTTTTCTACACATTCTTTTATTTTTCTCTCTATACTTTGACAAGTAAAATCGGCCATATCTACAAGAGTTAAATTATTTTGTTTTAATATTTCTCCAGCTTTAAGAACTCTAAATTTTTCTTCTTTATTTAAAGTCCCCATAGTAATATGTTTTTCATTTACTCCTGATATACAAGCTAAAAACATTGGATTAATTTCTTTACGAGTATCTAATTCAGTATGAATAAATAATCCCGAACCTTGATAATTAGGATTAATAATAAAATCTTCTTGTTCATCATTCCAAATTTGATCTACTGATACATTGCATAAATCTGCCACTGCCATTCGAGATTTACCAGTAGATGAAGGTGCAGACTCCATTATTAAATGTCCTAAACACCATCCACGAAACAAAGTAGTTAAATACGGAGAACACAAAGATGCCCCAAAAGCAGGAGTTTCTTCAAATTCAGATAATAATTCTTCTGTGCCTTCTCCTGCTCTCATTTCATTTCTCACATATTTAACATCATACTTTGTTCTTAATTGAATACTTTTAAATTCTATTCTATTTAATATTTCCTGAATAGTAAGTTTCTCAAATTGTGCTAATTGGTTATTTTCTTCTGATAATTCATCATAAAATTCTCTAATATCAAAACCGTTATCTTGCAATTCTCGCAACAAAGAAAATTTACGAATAGTATTATAATAATACTCATAGTTATCTATAATAGATAGTTCTTTTACATTAACAATAAAATCAAGATAATTATTATCTTGTAGAACTTCCAAAAAAGCAGGTTTTGTTTTCACTACATTTTCTATTTCTATTTCTGTAATTTCTTGTATTCCATTATGAACCAATTTATTAATTGCAACATAAATAATTTTATGAAATAATTCAGGCTCAAAATCTTGTTTAGACAAAGGGAATTGAGGAAGAGTTAAAAGAGACGGTTGTTTCATTAAACACCCTAAAAGCAAAGAGGATAAATTTATATTATAAAGCATAAATATTTCTCACTTTTTCAAAAATAATAAATTAAAAAATTTAATTATAATTAATAAATCGCATGTAATATATATTACAGGATTCTTTAATATATAGCATCCTACAATACTCCCAATTAATAAAATAATGATACAAATCATCTCTTTTAAATAATCTTTTAATCCCATTGTTCTTCTTTAACCCTTCTTTTTTGTTTAATAAAAGGAATAGTATTTATTTGAATATCAATTTGTTTAGCATTCTGTTTATTGTTTTTTATTTTTTCCATAAATTTATTGAATGGCTCAATATATTTCGGAAATATTTGCCCTAATCCATATTCAAATTGAATACTATATCCTTCTATTTCTACTGCATATTTTATTACATTATAGATGTCTTTGCAAGACATATTCTTTTTTTCTACAAGAAATTTAATAAATTTAACTGTCAGTAACCAATTTACATTTTCACTGCCAAGCCATTGATCTTTAATATAATCTAATAAAACATTATAATCTGGATATGGCTCTTTTTTTACAGCGTTCTTTTTTATTTCTATTAATTGCTCATAACATTCTTTACTGCAAACAATAATATTTTTATATCTTTCATTTTGATATTTCTTGCCTCTATCTATTTCTTTACCACAAATAGAACATATACTCATATCATATTAAAACATTAAGATTCTTCCCAATCTACATTTTTTTCTTCTGCAAAATCTAATAATTTATCATAAATATATTGCAAAGAATCCTTATCTTCATTAGTAGTTTGACTGATCTTCTTATTCTCTCCTAAATATTGCGTCACCACTGAATCTACAAAATTTTTATACTTAGCTGTATATAGCGCTTTATAGATTGGTTGAATCATATTTTTTAAATCTTCATAAGTTTTACTTTTTTCTTCTTTGACTTTTTCTTTTTTGCTTTCTTCTTCTGCGAAAGTAATTGCTTTTACTCCTAATTTCTCAGCTTCTTTTTCACAAGCTAATTTAATAGCATTCTTTAAATTTTCTTCTGTAAAAGGATCAATAATCGGTTGACACTCTGTATATCTACTACGTGCAAAAAATTCTTTATGCTGAACACAATGTCCTCTGGATAAAATAGGAACCCCATCATCTCCAATTCCTTGTGATTCCAAATAAATCATAAAATCAGGAATATCTTTTAAACAATTACCTGCTTTATTGAATGTTGTCTTAGGAATAATATATTCATATTCTCTATTCTTTTTATCTTTCATTGTTTTAATTTCATCATGAAAAATAAGAACAACACAATATCCTGACAAAGCTAATTTATTAATTTGAATATCAATTTCTCTATTTAGAGAAACATATCCTCCTCCATAAGGAATAGCACTAATTTCATTGATAGGATTAAAATCAGTAAAATTAGCAGACTGTTCTTCATTATAACGAGAAATAATATATTGAGTGCATAAATTTGGAATTTTATCAGCTGTATCTACAACTACACAATCATACATTTCACGAACTTTTTCTCTCTTCTTTTTATTCCTGGTAGTAAGCTGATTAATAGCATCTCTAAAGTCATGCCAATTCTCAATATCATATACACAAAGATCGCTTTGTGCATTATACCCTTTTTCAGTAGCTAACCAAAGAGTTTTGCCAGGAAACAATCTTGCAGAAACATAAGATTTTCCTGTATTATTTGTTCCATAAATGCCAATAATTTTTCCTGCTAATCCAGTAGTAATTGTAGTTTTAGTAATTTCAGTAATGTCAAATTTTCCCATAATTTCACCAATTTAAATCTTCAAAATCAAAACTATCATCATCATTATCAAAATCTGTATCCCAAGGAGTATTAGTTGTCGCCTTAGATTTCAACCTTTCCTTAGCAGCCTCTTTTTTTGTCTGAAGTAAAGTTTTTTTGTTATCATCTTTACTTTTCCCTACTAATTCGTTCAAATAATTTTCTCTAATTTTAATAGCTTTATCCATAGTAGTAGGATTAATCCAATCAGTTTTAACAAGAACTTCATTACCATTTTCATCTGTCTCTACAAGAGATTCTGGTTCTTCAATCTCATCTTCCCCACCTACAAGAATCAATTCTTGAACATCAAAACCATTATTAACTGTAACTTTTGTTTTTCTTCCAAACTTCTTTTCTCCTACGCGTCCTCCAACATGTCGTGCAATAAGCTCAAAATCAAAAGGTACAGTCATTCCCACTTCATAACAATCTTCAAAATCTTCGGCCAAATCTTCATTCACAATGGCCTTTACAGGAAAGCATGCGCCTTTATTATCAGCACCATAAAGAGTTAGTAACAAACGCCCTGTTTCTTCTTCATTAACAATTTCTTTTTTGATAGACTGAATATAAAGAGTTGCTTTAAGTGCAGTTCCAGTAGGAACATTTTCATCTAATACAGTTTTTGCTTTTTGTGCTTTATTAACATTCCATCTCAAAGTAGTGGAAACATTTCCTTGTTGATTAACATAATCATTAATTCTTATAGTTCCTTCTACATTTAAAGAGGTGGGAATTTCATCATCTTTTCTGTCAATTTCAGGGACCCATTCCAACATTTTAAGATACATAGGCCACATCGGATTCTCTTTTCCTTTATTAGTGAGATTAGTTCCATATACATTAAATGTATGAATTCCATTCGCTGTTCTCACTGTGAATCCGCCATTAATTCTTTCTCCTTCGACTTTTTCAGATTGACCATTTTCATTTGTAATTTTAATATCACAAACTTCCCGCTTCAAATTAGTTTCATACAAGGTGCCAACACATCTAAAATAATTCTTTGTTCTTTGCAAAATAGATTCATTAATACTCATACTTATCCCTTTCTTAAAAACAATCAATAAAAAATATTACAATTTGGACAATACCATTCATTTACATTTTTTTTATCTCTATACTCTAATTCATTATATTCTTCTGTAAAAGTATAATAATCTAATTCATCTCCACAAACAACACATCTATTCATTCTATTTAATTCATTTTTTGCTTGATCTGATAAATAAGATAATAAATAATTGTCTGTATTTAAAGCTGATAAATATAAATAACAATCAGCTTCTATATCTGGGTAATCTTCAAACATTAAATGAATAGCTTCTAATACTTCAGGAGTCATATTTGGCTTTCTCATCTATTGACATTCCTCCTTTCTTATTTATTTTCTTTTGTCATTATTTGTTTTCTTCCTCAATTTGTTTAAGACTTTCAACAAAATCGTTTACAAATTGCTTTCTTCTTTCTATACGTCTAATTTCATCTTCATATTGTTTTTTAGCACGCTCCATATTATTTTTACGCACATTAATTAGTTTTTGTATATATTTAATCGCAGCTTCATCGCTGTCATCAAACGGCGTATTAATAATTTGTTGATAACGCTCAATACCTTCAGAAAAAGAATCGCTTATATTAATTTGTTCAAGAGCAAATTTCTTAATAGAAAAACATTCTTCATTCGGAGGAATCCATCTCTCTATTTCATTGCGAATTTTCTTGTAACAAGCACTTTTTGCTTTCAATTTTTCAAGATTATTCATAGCATGATAGATATTATTATCATATTCTATTTTCATACGTTTTTTTGCTTCGTCTAAACTTATTTCAACTACTTCTTCTAAAGAGCGTTTAGCATTCTCATAATTATTTTTTTTATATTTACTAATTGGACGAGTTATAGATTCATCTTTTTGAGCACATAATAATAAAAAATCTTTACCGTTAGTAATTTCTCCGTTTTCAATATAAATAGTATATCCAGTTGCCATATACAATGCCCTTCTTCAATAAATATTAAAATGCCATAGTCATCATTGCTTTGTTAATTGCTTCTTGATCGTTTTTTATATAACTCATAGTGGTTTTAATATTACTATGGCCTAAACTATATTGGATTATATGTAATGGAATACCACTATTCGCCTTAGTCGTTGCAAAAGCCACTCTAAGCCAATGAGCAGAAACATCTTGCCAAAAAGGAATCTTAGCTTTTTTCGCTACTTGTTTTAACATTAAGTTGAAATTATTATTTTTCACCGATTCATTTCTATTGGTAATAAACAGAGGACCATTTTGTTCACCTCTAACCAACAAATATTTATCTACTAAATTTTTAGTATCATCATTGATAAAAATTGTTCTTCGTTTATTACCTTTCCCCACAACCTCAATTTCTCTGCCTAATTCACCTGTCATATTATGAAATTGATCTAATGTAATACTAATCATTTCATTAAATCTTAAACCAGTTGTAGCTAAAAACATAATCATAGCTTGATCTCTTATATTAGAACAATTATTAATTAGTTCTCTAATCATGTAAGATTTGGGGCAATGTTTTTGTTTTATTTTCAATGCTGGAAGATTAATTTGAGAAACAGGATTCGTTGTAATTTGATCGGTTTTAACTAAAAAATCAAAATAATTTTTAATTGCTGCTTTCATTAATCTCTTGGTATTAGAAGATAAATTGTTGTTAGCAAGCCAATTATTGATATCATTATAATCAACATCTTTTTCTTCTTTTCCAATAAAATCTAAGGCTGATTGTACATAATGAATATAAGAAGAAATAGTGTTGGCAGACCTGCTTTCAGCTTTCAAATAAGTTAAATAATTCTTATTCATTTCATTATCCTCCTTTTTAATTTAGAGACAATAAATAAATTCAAATACTTTATTTGATATCTTTTTCTTTTAATACTAATGAATCATCTAACCAAGCCAAAATAGGAGCATTTCTCACAATATTTAAACAAGCCTCTATTGCAGAAGTTTCTTCACCATTTGGTAAATTATTAAACCACTCCTCGAAAATACTTTCAATATACTCTCTTCCTATTAAACTTTGCATTATTTAACTCCTCCCGTTTTTCTGTTTTTCTTTATAAATAAAATATCACTTTTATATAGAAAAATCAATAGACAAAATAAACAAAAACCCTCTCTATCCAGAGAAGGTTTTTGTTTATAAAATGGAGGTTAAGCATGCAAAAGACGAAACGCTTCAGGGCGTGTAGAGAAATAAATTCTCTACTGGTGATTCGTTAGAGAATCGAACTCTAAACATTTTACTTAAAAATGTCCTATCAGACGAACCATGTTTTTTTTTTTTTTTTATTTTTTATTTTTTTTAAATTTAATAAAAAAAAAAAAAAAATTATTTAAAATTAACCAAAAAAC
>UREA01000045.1 GCA_900546715.1 uncultured Mycoplasmatota bacterium
TTGATGATAAAGGAGTTGTTGTTTTATATGAAGTATTGTCCAAATTGTGGAAAAGAAATGTCAGGAGAATTTTGTAGTAACTGTGGTTATCCAAAAAGTAATAATACAACTATAAACAGAGATGAACTTTTAAATGCTTATGCCAGCAAAAATGCAAATAAAGTTTATAATCGTAGTTGGAACTGGAGTGCATTTTTCTTTGGCCCAGTATATTACTTGTATCGAAAAATGTGGGTTGAAGGAATTGTTTTATGGGGTATTACCATTATATTAATTGTGATATTTAATCTTATTGATATAAATTTCTTGACTCTGGGTTTTAATATAGGTTTTTTAATTGCTCAATCAATGTTATTTAGTAAATTATATATCAATCATGCTAATAAACAAATTGATATGATATTATTTACTAATCCAAGTCGTGATCAAGCATTACTTGAATGTCAAAGAAGAGGTGGAGTAGCTACATGGGTTGCTGCTGTACTTGGAGTAATGTATGGTATAGTAATAGTTGTTTTTCTTATTGCAGTAATATTTTATGGATTATTATGGCCAAATGTTAAAGAAAAATTATGTGAAGAGGCAATATGTAATGCCGATAGAAGTGAATGCTATACCCTTGATGAAAATGGAAGTATTGATTGGGAAGGCAGTTGTAATTAAAAAATAATTTTTATTAGTTACAAGTATATTTAAGTAACCATAGCACAGATCTTGAACAGAGTTATTGTGGAGTTTGTTAAATAAAACCGTGCTTTTTAGATACGGTGGTAAAGATATGTTAGTTATTTATCACCGAATAAATAAAAAGAATATTAAAAATTTTAAAGAAGGGAGGTGTACTATGGCTACGTTAAGAGTAAATTATGATCAATTAGAATCTCTAGGAAGTCAAATCTTAGCAAAAGGTGAAGAATTTCAAAGTCTTTTAAATAAAGTAAAAGATACTAATGAAAATCTTAAATCTTTTTGGGAAGGTGAAGATGCAAATGCATATACTTCAGCTGTAACTGAACAATCAGTTACAATGCAAAAATTAGCAGATACTATTGAAGAAATAGGAAATTTCTTAAAATCTGCTGCAAATGCTTATAGAGAAGCTATGGAAAGTAATAAAGGTGCAATTAATTTATAATAGAAGGAGGATAATATGGATTTTTCAAAAGTTTCATATGAAGATGTAGAAGCAAAAGCTGCTGATTTAAGCACAACTGCATCTAATATGGATTCAACATTACAAGAAATAAAAATGCTATTTAACCAAGTTGGTGATGATTCTGTTTGGAGTGGTACCGCTGCAAGTCAAACAAAATCAACATTTGATATGTTAAGTGCTCAATTTCATCAATTTAACGAAGCTGTTCAAAATTGTTCAGAATATTTAGTTAAAGCAGTTGAAACTTATAAAAGTGTTGATAGTGCTATTTCTGGTAAATAGAAAAGAAACTTGATATAAGTTTCTTAATAAATGAGTATAAAAATACTCATTTATTAAGGGATTTATGTAGGGAGGATGTATGGCGTTTGAAAATGTAAATGTTGTAAGTTTAAGAAATGCTTTAAATAATTGTGAAGATCGAATCAATTATTCTCGGAGTAAAGAGCTTATTAATAATATTTCTAATCCTAATGTGTGGCAAAGTGACTTGCAACCAATATTAAAAGAAGCTTTAGAGAAACTTATTAATGTTAGATATAAAGATTTAGAAAGTAAATTAGAAGATTATAAGTTAGCTTGTAATTATATTGAAGAATATCAAGAATTAGCAAAACAGAATCAAAATTTGCTAGCGAGTAATAAATCTTTACAAAGAGATTTATATGATGATAATGAGAAAAATACATCTGTAGAAAGAAAAATAAATAATAATAAAAGCCAAATAAATTCTAATGAAAATAGAATGGAAGTACTTGAAAGACAAGTAAATGAATTAGTATGAGAGGAGATAAAATGATAGAGGAAAAGTATTTGCCAATTGGAACAGTAGTAATGCTTAAGGGGGGAAAGAAAAGAGCGATGATTACAGGATTTTGTGCAATATCGGAAGATAATAAAGATAAAATATATGATTATTCTGGATGCTTATATCCGGAAGGATTTATTTCTTCAAATCAAACACTATTATTTGATCACGAACAAATTGATAAAGTTTATCATATGGGACTAATTGATGATGAAGAAAAGAATTTTAAAATTAAATTAAAGGAATTATTAAATAAAAATAAATAAAATTAAAGAAAGGAATAGGAGTTATGAGTGGAGTTAATAATGTAAATATTACTCTTTTAAAACAATATCAAGAAGAATTTAGTGTTGAAAAAGATAATTTTAATAACTCTTCTTATAACTATTTTTTAACTAGTTATATTCCACATTGTAGTGATTACTATGTAGCACAAATGTCTAAAACTTTAGATGATCTTTACGATAAAATAAAAAATGGATATTACAATATTAATGTTTGGTGGGTTAATCATAATAATAGTATTGAAGAAGTGGAAGATTCTTTGATGGATAATGGAATTAAACCAGAAGATGTAATGGATAACTTTGGCGATGTAAATGCTGGTGCTGCAGCAGGAGCTTTAGCTGCTGGGGCAGCGGCAGTTGGAGGTTTTGCTTCGCAAGCTATGGTGGATGCTGCTGGAAATGTTGGTTCTTCAGAGATGAATCTTAATAATATGGATGCATCAACAACTGGTGCAACAACTAGCAGTAACACACAAAATCTTTGGTCTAGATTTACTAATTGGGTTAGTAATGCTGCAAAAGATACGGGAGCATGGATAAGTAATGCTTGGAATACAGCATCTAATTGGGTAAGTGAAAAAGCAACTGCAGTAAAAGATATGGCATCTAATGTTCTTAGTTCAACAGGAGCATTTTTATCTAATGCATGGAATTCTATTACTTCTTTGGCGAGTGATGCTTACGAAACAATTAATAATGCTTTATTAGCAGTTGAAGCAAGTGTTAATAATGCCGTAATATCATTATCTAAAGGTATAGTTATCTTAGCTGAATCAGTTGGTGACTTACTTCTTTTAGCGGGAGCTGGTATTGTATCAGTTGGTACTTTAGTAGTTGATGGCTGGAATAGTGTTTTTAATGGTCAAGAAGGATTAGTTTATACTAATCTTTTATGGAATGATGCCAAGACAGTAGTATCTTATAATTGGACTGATAAAATTTATGATTCTTTGTATGAAACAGAATTTGGTCAATATTTAGATGAACATGCTATTGGTTTTTTTAAATCTGATGGTATGGGTTGTCAAATTCTAGAAGGTGTTGGTTATGCTGCTGGTGTAGTAGGTTTAAGTGTTGTTACTTTTGGTACTGCTACTCCTTTAGTTTTAGGAGGAACTGCTGCAGCAACAGGTTTTTCTAAATATACTGCTCAAGAATGGAATGAAAATAGTTTTACTATTTCTTATGATGGAGTAAATACAATGGATATTGCTCTTGATTATAATCAATATTTAGATTTAGAAAATCTAAATATTGGAGATTCGAGAGATTTTACCCAAACATTTCTTGATGAAGAAGGTAATCAAATGGATATAACTTTTACCATTACTAAAAATGGTAGTAATGATTATTCGGTGGTTGATAGTTATGGAAACAATCTTGTTTTTGCTGGTTTAAATGAATCGGATACTGCTAAAGGTTTAGCCTTAGGTGCTGTGTATGGTATATGGGAAGGATTGCAATATGCGGTTGGAGCTAAAATTGGAACTAGTACATTTAGTGGTATTACATCAAATATTACTAATACTGCTGCTCAAAAGTTGGCAGTTTCTGGTCTTCGAGTTGCATCAGATACTTTAACTGGTGTTGTTGAAGTGCCTTTTCAATCTGCTGTTACAACACTTGCTGATGGTGTAAGTTTTAGTGAAGCTTGGGAGCAAAATGGTGGTTTTACTTCAGTACTTACACAAGCTGGTATTGCTGGTATTGGTTCTGTTTTAGGAGAAGCATTTGATTTAGGAAAGATGCTTAATGGAAAAGGACAAGCTGATACTATAAATTTAGATAATGCCAAACCAGATGATTTTTTACAAAATATCACTATCAATGCTCAAAATATGGATAATCAAACATTAATACAAGCATTTAAATCTTTGGATAATCCAGATGTGTTATTAAATGCCTTAGATGATAAAAAGTTAAGAGCACTAATAGGTGCATTAGATGATGAAACACTTAAAAAAATTTATAATAATTCAGATTTAGGACGTCGAAGTATTGCCCAATATTTGAATCCAAGTCGTATTATGAGTTTAGAAGTGACACCAATTTTTAGGATAAGAGAAGAAGCAATAAAATTAATAACAGATGAACATGGTAGAATAGATTATACAAGTATTAATAAATTAAATGATACTCAATTAAGGAGCCTCTGTATTAAAACTGATAGTGTTTTAGTTGATGCTGTAAGACTTATGGATGATGAAACACTTATTAGATTTGTAGAACTGGCTAATAATTCTGATGCTATTGGTAATATTTTAAATGTATTACCTAGTATTAAATATTTTGCTTTATTTGATGGTCTTTCACAAAATGCCCTCTTTAAAGTTGTTAGTAATATGGATGAAAATCATTGGAACTTTATATATAAAAACAGTACACCTATAGAATTAGAAAATATTACAAATCGATTGAGTTCTTTTAATGATGAACAAATGCTTTATTTGGTAACATTAGGTAAGGCACAAAACATAGGGACAATGTTTAGTTCGACATCAATGACAAGTAGTAATCAAAATCCAAATATAACTTCAAGAGAATTACCAAATGATGCCCTTAATATATTTGAAAATAATGTTGCATCTAAAACAAATGTTTCAGATGATGCTGCAGAGGCTACTTATAAATTATTAAATGATGTAAGAAGATATAACGCATTATTACAAAATTCTAAAAGATATGGTGGTGATTGGTTACCTAAAATAAATGCTGAAATGCAATTAATTGAAAATAATTTGCCAGACTATATTAGTCGTGCTGATATAGATGGATTAAAAAATGCCATTTTATCTATTTCTGATAGTTCACTTATATTTAAATATATGCCAGAAAATCAAATAAAAAGTGTATTAAGTTTGTTTAGTGAAAGTCAGTTAGATCAATTAATAAGAACTACTTCAAATCAAAAAATAATATTTGATAATTTAAATCCATCGATAATTGAAGGTAGTGTTTTGTTAACTTTGCAAAAGAAATTAGTTGATAAAGCCGCAGCTGATGGAATGAATTTAAGAGAGTTTGGAGCACAAAAAAATGCTGTGCCTGATGATGTAATTTTAAAAGCACAGGAACTATCTTCACAAATAAGAAATAAAGCTGTTATGGCCGAATCTAAAATATCTAGATTTATGAAATCACTAGAAACAGAAAATACTAAATTAGAAGGTTTTAACTTTAAACTAAAAAGTTTAGATAGTTTAACAAGAAAAATAATAAGTGATGCAAATTTCGATAATATATCTCTTGAGAAAGCGGCAGCTAATATTGGTGATTCTTTAAGGTATACTTATGTTGTTGGTGATGATAGATTATACTTAGATGTTGTTCAGAACAATTTGGATAGATTTGTTGAAGCCGGTTATCGAATTAGTAAAGTTAAGAACTTTTGGAACAAACCCGGATTTAAAGGAATTAACACTTCATTAATAACACCAGATGGTTTAAAAATTGAGGTACAATTTCATACTAGAAGTTCTTATCATGTTAAGGAAGATTTGACTCATTTGTTTTATGAAATATTTAGAAATGAAAATGTGCCTGATGAATATAGGGAAATTGCCAATGAGATTCAGATGATTTATCAAAAACAAGTTTATATACCTGATGGAGTAAAAGAATATGATTACTTTAATAGTCTTAATCATGTTACTTATGAATCAATTCAATCTTTAAGTACTAAACAAATTAAAAATTTATTTGAAAAAGCTACTGATGAAGAAATAAATGTTTTATTTGGACAATTTAATTTACAACAACGATTACGTTTGGCTACTAATACAGATTTTGTTAAAGAACTTATACCGAAATTGAATATGAATAATCTATCGAATTTAATTAATGCTACTTTATATAGTGGTACAATATTAGATAACCTGACTAATATAATGATTGAAAAAGGAGTTTATAATTCATTTTTAAATCAATTAAGTGGAAATGCTTTTGCTTCTTTAGTTTCAAATTTGCCACATTATAATATCCCAAAAGCAATCCTATTAAATATTTTGCCTAACTTAACAGATATTAATATTGCTACCATTTTATCTTCCAAATGTGGATGGGATTTTAATTCAAATGCCAAATTAAGTGTAGAACGACTAGCAAATGTTATAGCTAATCAAAGAGTTACTGATTATAATTTTTTAAATTCCATTTTTAAAAATAATACAGAAAAATTGTTAAATACTTTTTCTTCTAATAAAGAAATATATTCGAAAATGGTTGATGGTTTATCTTCAGATGTATTAATGTTTATTTTGAAAGATGATGTTTTAGATATTCCACAAGAAATCAAAATCTTGACATCAACTGGTTTAGAAAAGAGTATACCAACTATAGAGTTGTTAACATTCTTGAAAAAAAATACATATGATTTTAAATCTTTACTTGATGATGTTCATAATAAATCTGGTGTATTTACTGAGTATAATAGATTTGAGTATGCACAGGCTATTGTAAATTTATATGATTATTTGCGTAATAATGGATATTCTATTTGGTTTAATAATACTATACGACAAAACGCATTAACATTAATGAATAATTTTGCTTTGCCATTTAGAAATATTAATTTAAATTTATGGGCAGACACTGTTATGGTTAATAAACTTCTCAATGAAAATTCCGGTTATGTAAGTGAAGAGAAAATCATGGGAGTTGGAAATACGTTTGAATTTCAAGAACATGAAGAATTTTTTGCAAAATATCCAAATAAAAATTCAATGGGATATAATAATGGTGTTAAAAGTGTTTTAGATTTGAAATACGAAGATCATATAATTCGTTCGTCGATGACGCATGAGACAATACATCAAATATCTTTTAAAAGAATTGATTCATATTCTCATCATTCAGGAGTTCAATATGCAAAGTGGAATCCAATTGTTTTAAAATGGGATGTAAAGCGAACTGGATTGAACGAATCTATTACAGAATTTATTAATCAAAGAACTATGGGGGCTGATTATCCTAATTTTTGTGGCTATATCGATGCGGTTTCTTGTTTGAGGCAAATTGCTAGTTTGAATATTAAAGATTTTGATATCGATGCAATTAAAAAGGCATATTTTGGAAATGATGTAGGTATTTTAAAAAATGCTATAGATGATGTAATGTACACGGGATTTTTTGATGAGAAATTAGTTCCAGCGTTTGATAAAGCAGCAAGTCCAAGTAGAGATACAAGTGATTTGAATGATTTGGTTAGAATGATTGCTCTAACAGTAAAGGGAGGATAAATATGACGGATGAATCTATTAAGAAAATGTATGCTAATACAATAAATGTTGTATTAGATGGAATTGATGAAGAAAGCATCAATTTAATAAAAAATGCATATTACACTTATTTATATGATAATTATAGAAATTTTGATATAGGTAATAGAAATATTGAAAATGTAATTAAAATATTTTCTGATTTAGAAATAACAAAATGGAAAGATATGAGTATTATTGATAGAAAAACAGTATTATTATCAGATGAAGTATTAGATGATATTAAGTTTATATCAAGTCTTGCTTTTAAATTGGCGGAGCAAAAAGTAAATTCGAGAGATGTTAATGGAGAAAATATGCAAAATACTTTAGATGAGGGGACAGCTAACAAATATATTGAGGCACTAAATACTTATTTATCACAAGTACAAGATTTTAATAAACAAGTTGCTGAATATTTTGTGTCAGAGGGTATAGTAGATTTACAATTTGCTAGTGGAATAACAAGTAATATGAGTTTAAGAATAGGTAGAATTATTAAATAAAATAATGTATAATACAAGAAAGGAAGATGAAAGTATGAATGAAAAAGTAGAAAGATATTATCAATTTTCTAACGGGTTGATAATTAAAACAGTAGGTGATTCTTTAGTAATTTATGCATTAAATGAGCATAATGAATGGGAAAAAAGGCTTGATTTGTATGCTAAATTTTTCGATTCTGCAAGTGATTATGTTGAACTAACGGAAGATGAAGTTGAATATTTTTTTCAAGAACGAAAGGGGAAAAGTAGATGATTTATACTAATAATACTGAAAAAGCTATGAAACTTGCTTATGAAAAACATAAAGATATGGTAGATAAAACAGATATGCCTTATATTATTCATCCCATATTAGTGGCAGATAAAATGCCTGATGAAGATTCTACTGTTGTTGCTTTGCTTCATGATGTAGTGGAAGATACAGATGTTACCATAGATAATTTAAAAGAAATGGGATTTAATGATAATGTAATCGGATCATTAAAATGTTTAACTCATGAAGATGGAGTTGATTATTTAGATTATATTAGAAATGTTGCTAAAAATCCTATTGCTAGAAAAGTTAAAATTGCTGATATTGAACATAATTCTGATTTAACTCGTGTAAGAAATAATCCAGAATTAATTGAAAAATTTAGTCAAAAATATCCTAAAGCTTTAGAAATATTGAAGGCTAGTGAAAATGATAAAATTAAAGATAAATATTTACCAATTGGAACAGTTGTTATGCTTAAAGGTGCAAGTAAAAAACTTATGATTACTGGTTATTGTGCGGTACCTGATAATAATCAAAGTATTATGTTTGATTACGCCGGCTGTATGTTTCCAGAAGGCTTTTTATCAAGCAGCCAAACCGCTTTATTTAATCATTCTCAAATAGAACAAGTATTTTATTCAGGATATGAAAATGAAGAAGAACAAGTATTTAATGAAAAAATTCTTGATATGATTCAAGCTATAAAAGATATTAATCCTATAAAAGTAGAACCATATGATAATATTGATTCGTTAATTTAAATTGTTATTATATAATAATATTGTTATAGTAAAAAAATATGATAATTTGATGATAAAGGAGTTGTTGTTTTATATGAAGTATTGTCCAAATTGTGGAAAAGAAATGTCAGGAGAATTTTGTAG
>UREA01000046.1 GCA_900546715.1 uncultured Mycoplasmatota bacterium
GCATCAGGATATGCGGCATAACCATAATCACTTACATACATTAAGCCTATTTCATCAGTATATGTTGTTGGATTACTGTCAAATCCTGCATTATTTCTTTCTCCATCATAAAATGCTTTGGCTGTATTGCCGTGTAATGTCATTCCTCCAAGGTGCCATGTTGTGGGTGCTATTAGATTTTGCCAAGTTGCACCTAGATAATTCCAATAATTAGTATTTAAATTAATTTTATTAAATTCACTTGTTGTCCAGTTATTTGAGCCACTACTACTTACACTTGTATCATAATTCCATCTATATGCGGCTATATCAGATTGGGTCATGTTTCCTTTATAATATGATGATTCTCCCATCGAATCAACATAACTTCCATTATAATCTCTACCATCTGTTCCAAGCATGGCACTTGTTGTATAATCACTCTTTATTAATTTTACTTGATATTCTCCGTTATCGTTTAACACGCCAATAATACGATATAAATTTTCTGCGGGGCATGGTGTTTCAATTGAACCAAAACATACATAGTTATTTGGATTTGCTCCAGCATATCTATATGAATTATCTTGAGCTCCATTTGCTAAATCAGCGTCATGATAATAAAGAGCATTTTCGCCATCTGTTCCTGTGTACTGACTTATAACATATTGTGCTAAAGTAGGCTTTAATTCATTTTGTTGTATTATTATTTCCGCATCCATATTCTTGCCGGCATTTTCTCCTTGGTCAGTATCTAGATTTATAAAGGTTGCACTAAAATTCCAATTTTGTGTTGTTGGTGTTACACTAGAATTAGATGTTATTGTATACTCGCTTGCTACTGCAAATGTTCCATTTGCTGTTGTAATATCAAAACCACCTAATTCTTGGTTGTAAGTTAAGCCTTCAACTTCAGTAACTGGTGCTCCAGTTGGGTCAGTTACACTAAGTATTATTTCAGGTTTTTGATCATCTGTTGTATATACATAATTATTATTATTTATTTTAAAATAAACATAATAAGTATATGTTGCCGTATCATTTGTACTATTAGCAAGTAATGTTGCTGTTGCCACTGCATCATCACTTTGATTACCAGCATCTAGCCCAAAATTAAACTGATTTATATTTATTGATATATCATTACTTACATTAAATTGTAAGTTATCTGGTGTATCTGTATCAACACCTACATTCCCAGTTGCGGGTTCCCCTATTTGATTTTGAAAAAAGGCATAAGTTATACCTACCACTAAAACAATTAAAATAGCGACCCCTAAAACAATTAATATTATTTTTCTTCTATCAATTTTATTTTCTTCCATAATCATCTATCCTTACTATATTAATAATATCATGTCTACTAGGCATTTTCAAGTTATTTATTGCTTGTTTTACTCATTTGTGGTAAAATAACTCCCTAAACAGGGGGTATACTATGAAAGTAAAATTAATTATATTACCAAGTAGTATTTATAACATAGAAATAAAAGCTATTAGTTATAAAAATAGCTATAATTATACTATTATTTTTCCAAGTATAGATAAATATTTAGAATTTATAAAAAACAAAAAAATATTTATTAGTGATTTTATAAATTATGACAATAATGCTATAAAATATCTAGAAGAACATATTATAGAATTTAGTAATTTAATAAATAATACTAAACCAATGTTTATTGTTGATAATATTAATATACCTGATACTACTAATGTTATTCTTGATATAAATAATTTATCATGGAATGATAAATTATTTATAATTAATAACACTTTAGAAGAAACAAAATTTTTAGATAGTTATACTTGTAATGAAATATTAAGTAAAAAAGAAATAAAAAATATATATTATATAATAAATGAATTAGTTAAAAACTTAAAAGATCTATCACCATTAGAACAAATATATTTTATTTATAGTTCTCTTAAAAACCGACCATATTTAAGAGAAAAAGAAAGTGAACCACCAGTTACAAGCCGGAGCCTAAACCATGTACTATATAATAAACCTATCGTTTGTCTTGGCTATGTTAACTTTTTTGCGGCTTTATGTAATGCCCTAGGCATAAACACAAAACCAATATTTTGGAAAAATATTAATAATCATGTTAGTAATATGTGTTTTATTAATGATACTAAATATAATGTAACTGGAATATTAGCAACAGATGTTACTTGGGATGCTTTAGGAAAAAATACTTTAAAACACTTTTTAAATCCCTTAATAATTGAAGAAACAGAAAAGAAATCTAGAGGTTTTGAAGTATCTTCTAAGTATAATATCTATTATAAATTACTGGAAAAATATAGGGAGTATTTACTACTTAGTGATAATGATGAAATTATAGCCAAAAGAGAAGAATTGATAGAATATATTAATGAAATCTATAAATTATTAAATATTGATAAAAATGTAAGTTATTTATGTGATTTATTTGCAGAAATAAATCACATAATAGCTTTAACTAATGTAACTATTAGTCCAATTATTTTACAAAATATTATAATGAATATGGAAAATTTAGATAATGATACTTGCTTAAGTTTACTTGAAACAAGTTATCATTATATATCTTTAAATAATACCGACAAAATGATTGTAAGGGGGTTTTTAAATGGAAGTAGCAGTAATAGTAGATAAGAATATAACAAATATTTCTATTAATATTAATTATTATAAAGGAAAATATATAATTGAATTATTGTTTCAAAGTAAAGAAGATTATTTAAAATTTTTAAATGAAGGAGTTATAAAAAAAGAATATTTCATGGATATTGCAGATAATGGTCTAGAATATTTAAAAAATAATCTTAAAACATTTAAAGAATTATTAGATAGTACTAAAATAACATATGTAATAAGACATATTTCTGATTTAGTAGATATTACAGGAAAAGATGAGTTTATACTTGATATTAGCAATTTATCATGGAATGATAAATTGCTGATAATTAATAAATTAGCTAGCAGCAATACTTGTTTTTTAGATGATTATTCTTTAGATGAAGTGTTATCTTTAAAAGAAATTAAATGTATATATGAAATTATTAATAATATTGCTGCTAGCCTAATAAATAAATCACCATTAGAACAAATATATAGTGTTTATAATTTATTAAAACAAAGACCATATATCAAAGGATGCGAAGACAATGTATATGAAAGTAGAAGTTTAAATCAAATACTATATAATCCAGAGATTGTATGTTTAGGCTATGTTAATTTTTCAAAAGCCATAACTGATGCTCTAGGTTTAAAATCAGCCAAAGTTTCTTGGAGAGATTTTGATGGAGGACACTCTACATCTATGTATTTTATCAATGATCCTAAATATAATGTTTCAGGTATATATGCTCTAGATATAACAGCAGATGCCGAAAAATATAATAGTATTAAGCATTTTCTATATCCAATGGATATAGCAATAAAAGAAATGGAACATTTTGGATTTAGCTATAACCATACTGATAATATTTATTTTTCTCTTTTAGGTAGTTTCCAAAGATTACAAACATTTAGAAAATACTTTAGTGAGTCCAATGAAATAATTATCAGAGAAAAAGAATTATTAGTTAAAAGAATAAATATAATATATGATTTATTAGGTTTAAATAAAAAAATAGATATAAATAGCGATATTGATAAAGAAGTAGAAAACATTAGAAAATATGCTAGAACAATAATTTCACCTTTTACTTTAAAAAGTGTTATTAATAGTGAAATTGAATTAGATAATGAAACTTGTTTAGAATTAATCAAAACAAGTTTCCATTATCAAGCATTACCAAGTGAAGATAAATTATTAACAGATGCAATATTAAGTTCTAAAGGAAGATAAAGTGTTTTAGATTGCGTCAACATGTTGACACAATCTAATAATATAACATTAATCACAATTATTTATTTTTTAAAAAAACGCTTTTTCTCTGATTTTATGGGATGTTTCGTTGTCCTAATGACTAATGGCTATTTGGGATGAATTGCGTCAACATGTTGACGCAATTCACAACTGATTAAATATATTATTACTTATAGATTTCACCGACGCGTCGGTGAAATTCATTATATATCACATTTTATCTAACTTATATAATTTTTATTTTTGGACATATATTTGGGAAATTTTAAAAACCATGATACAAAATATATATTACTTAAAACACGAACAGATTTCACCGACACGTCGGTGAAATTCAAAGTAATTTATATTTTTGATTTTATCCAAACAAAATATAATATATTTTAATAACATCAATATGATGCAAAATATAAATTACAAAAAAATACAACTATATTTATAGCAGAATATATGTTACATCTTTTTACAAAAAAGAACTAATTAAAACTATAGAAGATGAAAAAGTATATTTAGAGACAATAAACAAAAAATAAGTTTAATTTATGATTTTGGTTATTAATGGATAAATTCGGTCAACATGTTGACCAAATTTAAATTTAACTAATTTTCAGTAAGAATGTTATTTGTTTTAACATCAAAATTTTGGCATATATTAGGGAAATTAATATTATTATACTATTTTAGATTATAGTTTAAAAGCGAACAAATTCGGTCAACGCGTTGACCGAATTCAAAAATAGAAAAGGAAAAACAAATTCATTTACATTTTAATTTTCATGTTCACTTTGATGTTCACTTTCATGTTCACCGGATACAAAATTTTCCTATTTTAAGCCAAATTTCATGTTCACTTTGATGTTCACTTGACCACCGACTTACACACTAAAAAAGAATTTCACAATATGCTAGTGAAATTCTTTTATTATTCAAACATTTTTTTAGCAGTTCTAAGCATTTGTGCAGTATAACCATATTCATTATCATACCAAGCAACTATTTTAACTAGTTGAGTTCCATCTGCCTCAACAATACTAGTTGAAAGGCCATCAACTAAAGCACCATATTTTTTACCAATGATATCACTTGATACAATTGGATCTTCTGTATATTTTAAAGTTTCATCTTGATTATCTTTAAATAATTTATTGATTTCTTCAACTGTTGTGTTTTTCTTAAGTTCTAAAGTTACATCGATAACTGAACCATCAGCAACAGGAACACGAAATGCATTACCATCCATTTTATTAAGTAAATCTGGTATAACTAATCCTATCGCTTTAGCAGCTCCCGTTGAAGCTGGAACAATATTTTGAGCACAAGCTCTACCACGTCTTGCTTTAATGCCTTTTTTATGAGCAATATCTAAAGTTGCTTGATCATTAGTATAAGCATGAACTGTAGTCATAAATCCCTTTTTAATACCTATATTATCATTGATAACTTTAAGTACTGGAGCAAGGCAATTAGTTGTACAACTTGCAGCAGACACAATAGTATCATCATTTGTTAAATCATTATGATTTACATTATAAACTATTGTTTTCATTAAACCTTTACCAGGTGCAGAAATTAAAACTTTTTTTGCTCCAGCATCTAAATGCTTTTTAGCATCTTCAAATTTTGTAAATTTACCAGTACATTCAAGTACTAAATCAACACCTAATTCACCCCATGGTAAATTTGCAGGATCTGTTTCTGAAAAAACTTTAATTCTTTTTGTTCCTGCAACAACAATTTCATCACCTTCATAAGTTATTTCATTTTCATGAAAACTCCTATGAACTGTGTCATACTTAACTAAATACGCCAAATCTTCAGCACTAGTTAAATCATTAATAGCTACAATATCAAAATCAGTTTGTGTAACTATTTGGCGAAATGCCAATCTCCCTATTCTACCAAAACCATTAATTGCTACCTTAATCATTATACTTTCCTCCTATAAATTCTCTTAAAATTGAATCATCTGTAACATATTCCCCAGGTATTGGGAAAAATTGTTTCAAAAAATCAATTAATCTCCTTGCTTCCTCATAATACACAGAATCAACACCAACAGAGAGTAATAACGGTTCAACATAAACCTTTAACACTCCAACTTCATAAGCTAAAGCCGTATTGATAATAACATTTGCTTGATGAATATAAGGAAAAATATATTTTTCTTCTCCTCTTCTTACTCTTTGCCAATTATCAATAGTGTTAAATACATCATAACCTCTAGTACGATTATCTCTTACAATTCTTCTAAGTAACCTTAAATCAATTGTAGAAACATAGTTATGTTCATCTATATTTAAAGGAATAAAAGGACTTAAATAAATTCGATACTTACATTTTTTATCTACATTCTTTGTAAGCTCATCATTTAAAGCATGTAACCCTTCGATTAAAAATATACTATTTTCTTTTAATTTTATTTTTTCTTTTGTATATTCTCTTTTACCAGTCAAAAAATTATATATTGGTAAATTTATTTCTTCTCCCGCAAGTAATCTATTTAAATCTTTATTAAATAAATCTACATCAATAGCATCTATTCGTTCAAAATCATATTCACCATCTTCATCCTTCGGAGTATCCTCCCTATTTACAAAGTAATCATCCAAACTCACTTTAATTGTATCATAACCTAAAGCCTCTAAGTAAGATGCAATTCTTTTAGTAGTTGTTGTTTTCCCTGATGATGAAGGACCAGCAATTAAAATAAATTTTACATCTTTATTTCTAATTATGTCATCTACAACTTTAGCAATATCCAAACTAAACATAAGTTCATTAGATCTTATAAAATCCTTAATTTTTCCATTTCCTATTGTTTTATTTAAATCACTTATATAAGGCATTCCTAAATTATCTAACCACTTCTTTCCTTTAAAGAAAGATTCAATTATATTATCATAATGAACATATTCAGGAACAACCCCATTACTTTTAACAGTTGGAAACATAAATATAATTCTATTATTGCCAAGATATATAAGTTCATATTTATTTATACTACCAGTATTATATGGCATCAATGAATAAAAATAATTTAACTTATTATGTAACTTATACAAAGTAACCAATTTATCACTAACACTTTGAACATTTAATGCTTTCTCTAATTCATTACATCTATTATAATACTTAATAGCATCTTTTGGATGAACATTTAATTTTGCAATTATTTCATTATTACTAACAATACTAGCCATTTTTTCTTTAATCTTTGATAAATCATCTTGCGTTAATATTTTATCTCCATTGACAACTCCCAACATTCCTCTTGGAACACTATGTTCATAACTTACTTCCATTCCTGGAAATGTCTCAATCAAAGCAATTTCAAATAAAAATTTTAACCCAGCTTTATATATTTTATTACCAATTATATCATTAGTATTAATAAACTCTATTTTTTCTTCTTCAATTACTTTGGTATCTAGTGAAAACACTTCATTTCCCACTTTATATCCCATAATATTTTCCATATTATAGTCTTTACTTACATCATAAAAAAGTGTTCCTTTTTCATAATAGTGCTCACTATTATCTTGAAAAGTAATTTTTACTTTTTCCATTTCAATCCCTCTATTCTATAAAATTATATCACAAATTAATTTTTTTTTGAATAAAATCTCAACTTTTTTACTATTATTATTTTAGGTGATTAATTTGAATATTATTCCAACAGTAATAGAAAAAAGTAGTAATAAAGAATATGCATATGATTTATACTCCAGACTTCTAAAAGATCGAATTATCTTTTTAACTGGAGAAATTAATGATTCTATGGCCAATATAATAATTAGTGAATTATTATACTTAGACAATTTATCTAATGAAGATATTTATTTATACATTAATAGTCCCGGTGGCTCAATCACTTCTGGAATGAGTATATATGACACTATGCATTTTATTAACAGCAAAGTTTATACTATAGGTCTTGGTATGTGTGCATCAATGGCAGCATTTCTCCTATCAAGTGGTGATGAAAGATACGCTTTACCAAACACTGAAGTAATGATTCATCAACCACTCGGTGGTGCCCAAGGCCAAGCAACAGACATTAAAATCGCTGCAGAACGAATTATTAAACTAAAAGAAAAACTAAATAAAATTTTAGCAGATAACACTCATCAGCCTTTAGAAAAAATTTATAACGATACCGAACGCGACAATTTTTTGTCGGCATCTGAAGCTTTAGATTATGGCTTAATTGACAAAATAATAAATAAGAATGAGTTTTAATCCATTCTTATTATAATATCTCCATCACCACTATACATAAACTTTTCTTTAGCATATCTTGCGACATATTCACTATCTTGTAGTTTTGTAACATCGCTTTCTAATTTTTCTTCTTCACTGAGCAAATTTTCATATTCGACACTTAAAGACTTAATTTGGCTATTGTTATCCATTATTTCTTGCCAATCTTTAAACACTGAGCTAACTAAGGTTACCAAAAGCCCTATAATACAAAACGAAATAAACACTAATCTTTTCTTTTCTTTCTTAGTTTTTTTCATTTCTTCTCCTTTTTCTACTCTTCATTATATCAAAAAAAGTAAAATAACAATATTTATTTTACTTTTTTTTTATTTTTTTTACAAACATTTTACATATTTTTTTTATCTTTTCATAAAATACATGTGTTACCACAAAACCTATAATTACTGTTAACAAAAAATATATATGAAAATATCCGTGATTAATCCTATATAAAATATAAATGTACAATATTACCATATCTATAATAAACACTAAAGTAATAATTAATTTAAAAATTGTTTTTTTATTAATTAAAATATATTTATTAAATCTACTTAATAGATAAATTACTATACCATAAACAAAAGAAACTAAAAAAGAAACAACTTGCACCAAACTATTCATTATTTAAATAATTTAGTTAAAACACTTTCTTCTTTATTTTTAAGCTTGCTATCTATATAAGTAAATGAATTAATTTTCCCCTTAATTTTTACATTTCCATCATTAGTATCAAGTTTTAGAAGTTCTAACCCCTCACCAAATAATCTTAAATT
>UREA01000047.1 GCA_900546715.1 uncultured Mycoplasmatota bacterium
TGTTTTTAGCCCCCGTAAATATGATATCATTTCAATATGTGCTTTTTTCTTTGCATATTCGTTCAGGTAATTATTTTTCAATTCTCCCTTTATGCAATTATAGATTAAGGAATATGTATCAACTAAATAATCCACTTCTTCCCGACTTAAATTTCCCTTTATATCTTTATCCATGATGTTTTCAAACATTACAAAATTTTCAGGAACTAACCACTCCTTTTTCTTTTCATCCGGAACACAAGGCTCATATGGAGAAAATTGAGCAATATCACTATTCACTTCAATAGCTCTTTTTAAAGTATTTTCCGTTGATTCCCATGTATCTTCTAAAAAACCAATGATATAAAATCCGAGTGTTAATACACCATTTTTTTGCAGATATGAAACCACTGTCGATATATTCTCATATTTTAAAACGCTCCTGTTATACTTATTTAATAAGTTATTGTCTCCTGATTCTACACCAAAGCAAATCATACATAATCCAGCTTCTACCATCAAGTCAATTAATGATTCATCTAAAAGTTCAATCCTTGTTTCACAAGTCCATTTAATTTTTATATTTTCCTGTACTATTCTCTCGCAAAGTCTTCTTATTCTCTCCTTGTTCGCTGTGAAATACTGGTCACGAAATAAAATAACTTCCGGCTCTAATTTTATGATACATTTTATATCTTCTTATATTTATAAAAATAAACATACATGTTTTTTTGATAGGTAGTTTTCTTTATTACATCAGTTACTGTTGCATTTATTTTTATCATATGCCTCTTTTTTAAATATAATCTTATATATTTATATATTAAAATAAAAGCTATAGAAAAAAATATAACAAAAAGAATTGTTTCTTCATTACTCATTAATTATCACCCTAAATTAAATTTATCATATTTATTTTTATTTTACAAGAATATATACTAAAAATATGCATATTATATTAAAAAATAACAACTTTGAGAGAAATATTCTCTCAAAGTTGTTGAAAATAATCAAAAAGGGTGATAAAATGAGTGATAAGAGGTGTTGTAGTATGTTATTACAATTTAAATTTAAGAATTATAAATGTTTTTATGATGAAACTATTTTAGATTTAACAGCAACTGGTGAAAAAAGACATATTAATACTACCATAGATATTAATGGAAATAAGATTTTACCAGTAATAGAAATTAATGGTGCTAATGCTTCTGGTAAAAGCAGTATTTTAGAAGCACTTGGTTTTATGTTTAATCTTATTAAAACTTCTAGTAGAGTTGATATTAATAAAGAGCTTCCAACTAATCCATTTGCTTTTAGTACTAAAGCTCGTAGTCAAAATAGCGAATTTGAAATTTCTATTTGTTTAAAAGATTATGAATATCGTTATGGTTTTGCGGTTAATAAAGATGGATTTTCTGAAGAATGGTTGTATAAGAAGAAATTTATGGCATCTTCTAAAGCTTCTCAAAAAATAGTTTTTGAAAGAATTAAAAATAAAGTAGTGTTTGGTAAATCTTTTGAAAAATATAAAAAAATTTGGGATTTTTTTGGTAATAATACGGATGTTAATACTAATAAGCTATTAGTATTAAGTAATATTGCTATCAAAGAAGAAAAAGGAATTTTAAGAGATATTTATGATTATGTTTCAAAATTTAGTTTTAAAATTGAAAGTGTTTTAAATGATGAAGTAAGTATTAATATATTATCTCAAGATAGTGTATTGTTTAAAAAATTTCAAAAAATAATTAATGATTTTGATCCTTGTTTGCAAGGTATTGATATTAAAAAGATAAAAGATGTTAGAGAATATTATAAAATTAGTGGTATTCATAAAAGTATTGATAATGATTTGGAAATATTAATACCTTTGCAAAATGAATCTGATGGAACTATTAAATTTTTTAATATTATGCCAATAATATTAAAAAATTTAGAACTTGGTGGTTTATTATGCATTGATGAATTAGATGTTAAATTACATCCTTTACTATTTAAACAAATAGTTAATATGTATAAAGATAGAAATATTAATAAAAATAATGCTCAATTAATCTATACTGCTCATTCTACATTTTTATTTAACAGTAATGATTTAAGAAGAGATGAATTGTATTTAGTGGCTAAAGATTTATCTGGTAAATCATCTTTATATTCTTTATCAGAATTTAGAGGATTAAGATTTGATGCAAACTATGAACAAAAATATTTAACAGGACAATTTGGAGCAATTCCATACGATAATAACAAATGATATTAATCTAAATTACTAGAGAAACTTAAATGATTTTTATATAGTATATTATTTTTTCTAAATATATATTTATTTAATTTTTAACCGTACGATAAAATCGTACAGTTGTTTTTTTCAGCTACTTTGTTTTTTTAATTATTACGCAATTTAAAGGTTCAGATTTAGGATGACATTGATTCAATTGGTCTTAATATTTCTTTAGTACTTAGTGCATCCATTTCTCTAAATTTACTATCTTGAGCTTTCATTTTCAATCGCACGATATTTTCGTGCAGTTGACTTTGCTTCAATTGTCCGATTTTTTCGGACAACTAAAAGTTATGCTCGTTTTTTACATTAAATTTGATAATTAAATAACAAATATCGACAAAAAAAGAAAAATAAGCTATAATTGATTTGTGATTGTTATGAAATTAAAGTTTAAATTAAATTATACGGACTCTAAAACAATGGCTAGACTTGGAGAAATAAGTTATAATGGTAAAACTTATGAAACTCCAATGTTTATGCCAGTTGGTACTAATGCAACAGTTAAGACATTATCTCCAGAAGAGCTAAAAAGTATTGGTTCTGGTATAATTCTTTCTAATACTTATCATTTATGGCTTAGGCCTGGTGAAGATATTGTAGCTGATGCTGGAGGTCTTCACAAGTTCATGAATTATGATGGGCCAATTTTAACTGATTCTGGTGGTTATCAAGTATTTTCCTTAGCAAGACCTAAAGATATTACAGAAGAAGGAGTTAAATTTAAGAATCATTTAAATGGGGATAATTTATTTTTGACTCCGGAAAAATCAATAGAAATCCAACAAAAACTAGGTAGTGATATCATGATGAGTTTTGATGAATGTGTTAAATGGCCAAGTACTCATGAATACATGGAACAAAGTGTTGAAAGAACTCTAAGGTGGGCGAAAAGAGGAAAAGATGTAAAAAAAGATAATGATCAATTATTATTTGGTATTGTACAAGGCGGAGAATATCCAGACATTCGTAAGCACTGTTGTGAAGAACTAGTTAAAATGGATTTTGATGGCTATTCTATCGGGGGGACTTCAGTTGGTGAAGACAAACCTACCATGTATAAAATGGTTGAATATACAACGCCTTATCTTCCAGAAGATAAACTTCGTTATCTTATGGGAGTGGGTGACCCAATTGATTTAATTGAAAATGTAATGCGTGGTGTTGATATATTTGATTGTGTATCACCAACAAGACTAGCAAGACATGGACATGCCTATACCAAACATGGCAAAATCAATTTAAAAAATAGTAAATATAAAAATGATTTTACCCCAGTTGATGATTGTGATTGTTATGCTTGTAAAAATTATACTAAATCCTATATTAGACATTTAATTGTTGCTGATGAAACTTTTGGTGCTAGACTTTTATCAATTCATAATATTTATTTTTTACATAGATTAATGGCTAAAATAAGAGAAAATATTAAGAGTGGAACACTAGAAGAATTTAGAGATGCATTTGCTAAGGAGTATTATGGAGAAACGAAATAAAATATTTATTACACTAACATTATTTATTATAGTAGTTGCAGTTTTAGGTTTAACTATTTATAAAGTAGTTGATGATCATAATGAAAAATTATTACATGTTAAAAGTGAATATATAATTGGAAAAGCTAAGAATTGCTTAAATGAAAAAAAGTGTACAGGAACCAAAGTAACTTTAAAAACTCTTTATGATTTAGTTTAACTAGAAACCCAAGTTAATCCTGTAACTAAAGAATATTATAGTGAATCAGCTTATGTATTAAAAGAAGATACTAATTATACATTTCATACTAATTAGTATCTTCTTTTTTATTTATACCGAGGCTCCCTCCGAGAGTAGATGACAAAAGTAAAACAACATAATAAATAATAGTAGTTATATTAAGAAAAGCACGAGCACTAAATAAATTAATAATAATTAATATTAGTAGGAATAAACTACCAATTTTAAGGCCCGCAATATAGCCTTTGTTACTAGCTTTTTTACCAGTTTTAAATCCAAAGATAAAGAATGCTAATATGTTAAAGATAAAAATCATTAAATTAGTAATAGTAGAATTTACTCCAATTAAGTTAAGTAAACTACAAATAAATGTCAGTAAAATAATAAATACACTATAATATCCTAAATATTTAAGTAAATATTTCAAATTAATCACCTAGTTAATAATATGATTAAAATTATTACTTTAGCACCATAATATATTTGGGTGAAGCTATGGAATTATTTACAGTATTATTTCGTACTTTATTTTTTTACTTCTTTGTTTTAATTGCATATCGAATAATGGGTAAAAGAGAAATAGGACAACTAGGGGTAATAGATTTAATAGTATCAATACTTATTGCAGAACTTGTTGCTATAAGTATTGAAGAGACCGAAAACCCAATATACTTAACAATTATACCTATTGCAGTATTAGTAGTTTTAGAAGTATTATTTGCTTATATTTCTATTAAATCTAGAAAATTTAGAACTCTTTTTGATGGTAAACCATCTTTAATTATTTGTAATGGAAAAATAAATTATAAAGAAATGGTTAAACAAAGATATTCCCTAGATGACTTACTGGTAAGTTTAAGACAGCAAGGAATAAAAGAACTTGATAATGTTGAATATGCTTTTTTAGAACCTAATGGGGAATTATCAGTATTTAAATATAATTTATTTAAACTGAAAAGTAGTTATCCAATGCCTTTAATACTTGATGGCTCTATTCAAAAAGGAGCACTTAAACATATTCATAAGACTGAAGCATGGCTTAAAAGTGAACTAAGTAATAAAAATTTAACTTATGAAGATATATTTTATGCATTCTATAAAAATAAAAAAATATATATTATTAAAAAAACAGAAGTAAAATAAGTTGACATTTAATAAAAAATATAATATATTATATACAGTTGAAATATTTATTTTTAATATTTCATTTAAACAAGTTTTCCCGTTGCGACGGTATTGATCGTAGTGGCAAAATTTGTTTTTTTAATATAATTTTATCATTTCTCCATTTTTTACTCGTTGATTTAATATATTATTAATATTAGCTACTTCATATACTGTTTTTATTTTATTGGTATCTAATCTGGTATAATTATAGTTTCCTTTTGTTTCTATATATATTGGTACTATAATTCCTTTTCCATTGTTTTTTTGTGATGTTAAGAAAATATAATTACTTGAAGAATATTTTTTTCCTTTTATATCATTCCATCTATAAATGGCAATAGGTTTATCTAAAGAATTTATTGTATTTAAGAATAGTTTGACTCCTAAACCATGGTAATTACTATTAGAATCGAATATATTTAATTTTTTTGCTTGTTGTTCATTTAAAATATTGCATAGAATATGTTTGCTATTCATAAGCATTGGCAAATTTTTTATCCCGTTTTGCACAAGTATTTTTGGTGTATAATCTCGCAATTTTATATCTTGTGATGTATCATAATTATTATTTAATAATGCAACAATGTCATTTAAAGAATTATTACTTATATGATATTCAGTAGTTAATAAATTTATTGTTGAATTGTAATATAATGCTTTCCATAATCTTTTAAATTTATATGCAAAAGTTTTATAATTATTATTAATGTTTATATTATAATTGACATTATTATATAAATAATTCAAGAATTTAGTATTACCAAGTAATACACCAGCAATATCACAAATAAGTTCATCACTAACTATATAATCATCTTCTATTAAATCTAATTCTTGAATTAAATAATTAATAACTAATTCTTTTAATTTATTTTTATCTATTGCATGAGTTATTTCATGCATAAGAATAAATAAAATAGATTCATTAGAATAAGGATTAATTTTAATGGTTATTTCATTATTTTTATTATAAATTAAACCATTAACAAAATAACCATTAAAATTAATAGTGTGATCAAATATAACATTATAATTTTTATCTAATATAATATTTTCTAAATATTTAGTTTCAAAATCACTAAAATATTTATTAATAGAGTTATGTAAATTAATAGTTTTAGACATTTCCAAAACCTCCTTTTACTTTGATAAATTAAGTATAACATGGATAATTGCTATTTACAATGGATAAAATATAACTTTTTTAAATAAAAAATTAAAAAAAGACTATGTCTTTTTTTTAATTTATGTTATACTAATTATAGTAATGAATAGTAGGGTGAAACGAGTGAAGAATATTATTAATAGAATTAAAAATGATAAAGTATTATTTTTCTTAAGTATTTTAATAATAGGAGTATTTCTTGTATTAGTTATAAGAATAACATACTCTTATCTTGCGGCTTATATAAATGAAGCAGGAGAAAGTGCGACATTAAGTAGTGATACTGTTGATGAATTTAAGTTTATTGAAGGTGATAAACTTGATTTAAATGTTACACCAACTACACTACCTGAAGGCGGAGGAAATTATTCTCAAAGTACCACTTATGGGGCATCATTATTAGCTAATTCTACTAATAATACAGCAGAAGAATCTTATTATGTTTATTTTAATGTTACTGCAAATACTTTAGGTTATATTCAAGAAGGTAATCCTGAAGTAATTCTTACAGTTTTTCAAGGGGAAACAGAAATAACTAATATTGATGGTCTTACTTATGGAACATATAATGGGGTAACTGGTTTTGATGTAACAACTGCAACAGGTATGTTTACTGTTGCCAGTGATTATGCAATCACTTCTAATTCTTCAACTGATGCAACAGTACAAAATTGGACATTTACTTTAACTTATTTGAATCAAAACTATGACCAATCAGGTAATTACGGCAATAACATGAATGTTGAATTTATTATGACAAAAGAAGAAAGAACTGTTACATTAGCCGATTATGTTATTAGTCAATATACAGGAA
This sequence comes from uncultured Mycoplasmatota bacterium, assembly GCA_900546715.1. Lineage (GTDB taxonomy): Bacteria > Bacillota_I > Bacilli_A > RF39 > UBA660 > Onthocola_B. The sequence continues at coordinate 7,123 of UREA01000047.1, forward strand.
CTGATGGAGAAAATGGATTATATTATCATGATGCAGATTTAGCAAACAGTGCAGCAGATAATAGCTACCGTTACGCGGGAGCTAGTGCTAATGTGAACAATTATGTTTGTTTTGGTGATGATTGTAGTAATGAAGATAATTTATATAGAATCATTGGGGTATTTGATAATGAAGTTAAGCTAATAAAAGCCACAAGTTATGGAGATAATGTATGGGATGCTGATATTGTAAATACCTGGGACGCAACAACAAAACCAGATATATATACAACATTAAATGATACATATTATAATAGTTTAGGTACAACAAGGCTAAATAAGATAGATGATGCCACTTGGAAAGTTGGAGCTTTTCCAGATACATATTATAATGATTCTTTGAAAACAAATTATGATTATGAAGTTGGAGTAAATCAAACTGGTTATGAAGAAACAATGAAAATAGGATTAATGTATGTTGGTGATTATGTATATGCATCAAGTTCAAATAATTGGACAGCATCATTATATGATTATGGAAGGGCTACCGATCCAAATGAGGGATGGCTTTATTTAGGAGTTTACGAGTGGACCATTTCCCGCAGTTCTGGTTATTCCAACGTTGCTTGGTTTGTGTTTGCGGGTGGGTACTTGGACAGCGGCGGCGACTACGTGAATGGCGCGCATGCGGTTCGCCCGTCCTTCTATCTAACATCTTCCACGACCTATGTATCGGGCAGTGGCGCCGCCACTGACCCGATTGTGATAAACTAGGGTTAGGACATTGCTCGTCTTGGGCCCTTGCGGTCCAGGCGAGCGGGGTGCAATTTTAGAGCAATTGGAAGGCAAAAAATCCAGCAGTGAAAGATTGTTGCTATAAAAACGTCTGGGCAACTGCGAAGCGGGTGTCCAGGGGATGGCGTTTTTTGGGTTTATCAACATCCGCTGGTATAGCGGATTATAATACTATACTTGGGTAATCTTCTATTAATTTCCCGCAATTCTGGTAATTCCAACAATGCTTGGTTTGTGTTTGCGGATGGGTACCTGAATTATCGGACTTTTCTTATAATTCAGGTTATCGGACAAATTTAGTTATTGGACAAAAAGCACTAGAAACAAGTAATCTAGTGCTTTTATTAAAATAT
>UREA01000048.1 GCA_900546715.1 uncultured Mycoplasmatota bacterium
AATGTAACAGATCCAAATGGAACTAAACTAGAAAACATAACAGGATTAGTTCATCATGAAAATGGTTTTGATATAACAACAAGAACTGGAGGATTCTTAATAGCAAGTGATTATGTAATAACTGCAAGTGATATAGCAGAAGTCCAAACCTGGAATGTAGAAATAACTCTAGCTAATTTAGATAGTAATCAAAATGCTAATATGAATAAAACATTTAGTGCAAAATTATATTTAACTCAAGATAAAATGAGTAGTTATAATCCAGTTCAAGTAACAAGTGTAAATGCAACACCAACATATAACTCAATAGATACAACTCTTAATTTAAGCAATGGAACAGCAGATGCAAAAAAGTACTATTTTGGTATAGAAGAAAGTAATACAACAACAGGATATATCAATAACAATAATGGAGTAGTAAAACTAAATAATAAAATATTAGCTTCAGCAGATACAGTAGAATACATAGAAAGTGATACACCAAACTATAAATTTACAAATTTAAAAGAAAATACCGAATATACAATATATAGTTATGTAGTAGATGAAAATGATATAAAATCAAATGTGTATGAAACAAACATAACAACAAGTGAATATAATTTGGCAACAATAGATAGTGTAGAACATTCAGTAACATTAAATAGTATAACTCTAACAGTGAATGCATCTAGTGGTGATGGAACAATAACAAAATATATGTATTCCAAAGACAATGGAAATTCATGGGAAGAATCAAATAGTAATACACATACCTTTACAGGATTAAATGATACAACAGAATATAAGATAAAAATAAAAGTAGTAGATAGCAATGGAAGAGAATCAGCAGAATACTATGAAGCAATATTAACAGAAACATATATTCTACCAGTTGTTGCAAATGTAGAATATGAAACAACATATAATTCAATAACATTAACACCATCTGGAACAGATGGAACAAATGTAATAGACCATTATGAATATTCCATAAATAATGGAAATTATCAAACAAATAATGTATTTAATGGATTAAATGAAAGTACACAATATACTATCAATGTCAAAGCCATTGATAGTAATGGAAGAGAATCAAATCCATATACAATAGAAGTAACAACAGATACATATAAAGTACCAGTAATAAGTAATGTAACAACAAGTAGTACAGCAAATAGTATAACAATAAATGTGAGTGCAACACCTGGTGATGGAACAATAACCAAATATATGTATTCAAGAGATAATGGAAGTAATTGGTATGAATCAACAAGTAATACATATACATTTAATAATTTAACAAGTAATACAACATTTTATGTCCAAGTAAAAGTAGTGGACAATAACGGAAGGGAATCAGCAATAAGCAATACAACAGTAACTACGCAATATATAAATCCAGTAGTAAATAGTGTAAGTACAAGTAATATAACATCAAATAGTGTAAGATTAACAGTTAATGCAACTGCAGGAAGTAATAGCATAGCAACATATTACTACTCAAATAACAATGGATCAAGTTATGTATCAAGTAGTAGTAATACTTATACATTTAGTGGATTATCTGCAGGAACAACATATAACTTTAGAGTATATGTTGTAGATAGTGGTAGTGTTAAATCAAATGAATCAACAACTAGTGCAACAACAAATAATCCAACCTTTGCGGATATATGTAATAATAGAAATAATTTAGCAAACTGTATAATGGACTTTTATAATGATTATAGTTCTGATTTAACCAAAATATATTATCATAGTAGTAGTTTAGTAAATGGAGCTGGAGATAATTCATATAGATATGCCGGAGCAAGTGATGAAGTAAATAATTATGTATGTTTTGGATCAGATGCATCGACATGTCCAAATGATAATTTGTATCGAATAATAGGGGTATTTGATAATGAAATAAAATTAGTAAAAGCAGATTATGCAAATGCTAATTTGTTAAGTACTGGAGGAGCATACGCCACTTCTTTTAGTTCGAGCGGATATCAAAATTATGCAGGTGAATTGACAACAATAGATAGTTATTATTGGGGAAGCATTCCCAATAATTGGTATGATTCTGATTTGTTTATAACAAACTTAAATGATTATTTCTATAATGAACTATCTTATACTTGGAGAAATAAGATTGTTGCTTATCCGTGGTATACAGCAGGTTATAGTACAAGTGATGCTACACCAGCACAATTTGAAAATGCAGAAAGTAGTGGAATGACTATGGATAGTAATGTAGGTTTAATGTATGTAAGTGACTACGGGTTTGCAGCAAGTAATACGTTTTGGGAATATGATTTAAGTTTTTTTGATAATTGCATAAATAATAATTGGCTTTTTTTAGGTGTAAATGAATGGACTATGTCTCGATTAAGTTCATCTCCTCTTTATGTATTTGCTATTAGTAGCACCGGTGCTGTAAATCAACGCTATGTTGAACTTGATATTGCAGTCCGGCCAGTCTTTTACCTTAACTCCAATGTAACTTATGTCAGCGGATCTGGCACAGAATCTGACCCTATTCGCATAAATTAAGCCATACAATCTATAAAACATTCATATAATTAATAAGGTGATAATCATGCATATGAAAGATAGCCTTATTAATTTTTTATATGATAAAAAATATTTTATTAATATATATGATGAATATATTCATGTATTTAATTATGAAGAATTAATTAGTTTATCAAGTAAAAAAATAGAACTTAAGTTTAGTAATTTTAAATTAGTTATTGATGGATCAGAGCTATTTATAAATAAAATGTTTCCTAATGAAGTTTTAATTAAAGGAACAATTAATAAAGTGGGTTTTGTTTATGAATAAATTATTATGGGTTAAATGTAAATGTGATGATTATTATAAATTTATTAATAAAATAAAATATATTAATATAAAAATATTAGAAATAAAATATGAACAAGGATATATTTATTTAAAAATAAATAGTAAATACTTAGAAAAGCTAAATAAATATTTAGTTAGTTATAAATTTAGGGTAGTTAAAGTTACTGGAATATATGATATATTAAATAAAATAAAAAGAAATTATATATTTTGTATATGTTTGCTTATTGGGATAATTCTATTTTTTATCATGAGCAATATGGTCGTTAAAATAAATATTATTCATGAAAATAGTGAGATTAGAGAGATTATAGCAGATGAATTAGATGAATACGGAATAAAAGTACTAAGTTTTAAGAAAAGTTATAAGGAACTTGATAAAATAAGACAGGAAATTTTAGATAAATATCCCGATAAATTAGATTGGATGGAATTTGATGTTGATGGTATGATTATAAATGTTCGAATTGAAGAGCGAATTATTACGGATACTAGTAAGGATGATTTAGTATGTAATTTAGTGGCAGCAAAATCTGGAATAATCAATGATATAAAGGTGGAACAAGGTGAAGCTTTAGTAAATATCAATGACTATGTTAAAGAAGGAGATATTTTAGTTACGGGAGTAATTAATTATAATGAAGAGACCAAAAGAACAACTTGTGCAAGTGGAGAGATTTATGCGACCACTTGGTATACGGTAGATGTAAAAATTCCTTTTGAATATAGTGAGTATGAGGAAACCGGCAAAAAGAAGTATAATATAGTTTGGGAAAATGATGGAAATAAAAAGCAAATATTAAGGGAAAGATTTGATTCTTATAACAGTTATCTTAAAAATGTTTTAAAAATATTTGATTTTAATTTATATGTTGAAACGGAAATGGAAACTAAAAAAATAACGAAAATATACACGGAAGAAGAGGCCCTAGAAGTAGGTATAAATAAGGCCATAGAAAATGTGAAAATAAAACTTGGTGAAAAAGATGAAATAATTGATAAAAAAGTTTTGAAAAAAGTAGTAAATAATAGTACAATGGATATAGAAGTATTTGTTATAGTTAAAGAATTGATAAGTACACAAGAAGAAATTATAGTAGATACTGAAGAAGGGACTTGATTAAATGTTTTTAAATACTATTAAATCAATATTAAGTGATAACTGGCCAGTATTAGTAATATTTATTATAACAATGATTTTAGTTAGATTCTTTTATTTTCGTAATCATCGTGAGAAACTTAGTTTTTATAAAGAATTTATGATGATTATTTCTATTTGCTATATTTTCTTATTATTTCAATTATTAACAAAAGTTGAAATGAATAGTGGTAGTGGCTATAACATAATTCCTTTCCAAGAAATTATGCGCTATGAATTCGGTAGTAGATTATTTATATATAATGTTGTAGGTAACATAGTAGCATTTTTAATATTTGGTTTAATAGTTTCCGCTTATATTAAGCCTAAAACGGCATTAGCTCCTTTTGTTATATCTTTACTTGTTAGTATTACAGTTGAATTTGTCCAACTAAATATTGGTAGAAGTTTTGATGTTGATGATATAATCCTTAACGTCATCGGAGGTTTACTCGGCTATTTACTTTATATAGGTTGTAGTGCTATTTATAAACATCTGCCCGGAGTACTTAAAAATGATGGACTTTATAACATAATTTGTTTAATAATTATCGTATTTATGGTATTATATATATTAAGTGTGATGGGAGTTTTTAGTGTTTTATGAATGATTATAAAATAATTGATGAATATGGGTGTAAAATTGACTATAGTTATTTAAATAAAGTTATTGATAAAACTTTAGAGATGGAACATGTGTTATCTTCTAACTTTTCTATTGTTTTTATTAATGATGAGAAAATGCATGAGTTAAATAAAAACTACCGAGGAATTGATAGAACTACAGATGTATTATCATTTGCATTTGAAGATAACAATAAAATCTGTTATAATATAAGGCAGCTTGGAGAAATATATGTATCTATTCCTAAAATGATTAGTCAAGCAAGGGAATATGGACACAGTGAAAAAAGAGAACTCGCATTTTTAGTAGTTCATGGACTTTTACATTTACTCGGATATGATCATACTTTAGGGATAGAAGAAGAAAAAGAAATGTTCGAAAAACAGGAGTTGGTATTAAATGAATTCGAAGAAACAAGAAAAGCATAAAAAGATGAGTTTTAAAAGATTCCTAAATAGTGTTAAATATTCTATTGAAGGATTAAATCATGCATATCGTAATGAACAAAGTTTATGGTTACATGCATCTGGAGTAATACTTGCAGTAATTTTAGGAATAGTTTTAAAAATTAACTTTTATGAATGGGCAGTTATAATAGTAGCATTTGTCGTAGTTTTAGCAATTGAACTACTTAATACAGCCATTGAAGCAGTAGTTGATTTAGTAACTAAAGAAATTCATCCTTTAGCTAAAATTGCCAAAGATTGTGGTTCTGCCGCAGCATTTGTAAGTGGTGTTGCTTCAGCTGTAATTTGCTTAGTTATCTTCTTGCCTAAAATTATTGAGTTGTTTTAGGGAGGGCTCATGAAAAGTGGGTTTGTAAGTATTATAGGTAGACCTAATGTTGGTAAAAGTACTCTTTTAAATGCAATCATTAATCATAAAGTGGCAATTACTAGTAATGTTTCTGGAACAACTAGAAATATTATTCAAGGAATTTATAATGAAGAAGGATATCAAATTGTATTTGTTGATACTCCCGGTATTCATAAACCTCAAAATAGATTAGGTAAGGTACTAAATAAAGAAGCGCTTTCTATGACTAAAGATGTTGATTTGCTTTTATTTGTTGTAGATATTGCATCAGGCATCGGTAAGGGAGACATGTTTATTTTAAATATGCTTGAGTCTACTGATGTACCAGTAATTTTAGTAATTAATAAAATTGATGAAGTAAGTGATGAATATTTACTTGGGTCTATAGATAAATATAAAAATATTTATCCATTTGTGGAAATTGTACCGGTATCAGCTTTAAAGTTTGATAATATTAGAAGATTAATTGAAGTAATAAAGAAATATTTACATGATGAAGTACAGTATTTTCCAGAAGATTATTATACTAGTAGTTCTCTTAAATTTATGGTTAGTGAAATTGTCCGCGAAAAGTTACTCATGCTAACCGAAGATGAAGTTCCGCATTCTATTACTTGTTATACAACAAAATTTACAGAGAAAAAAGACATAATTAATATCAATGTTGATATCATAGTTGATAGAGATTCTCTAAAAAGAATTGTAATTGGTAAAAATGGTAGTATGCTAAAGACTGTTGGAACGCTAGCAAGGCGTGATATTCAAGAATTAGTAGGCAAGCAAGTATATTTAGAGTTATTTGTTAAAACTATTAAAAACTGGAAAGAGAAAGAAAAATATTTAATTGAACTTGGTTTTATTGATAATGAATAAAATTAAAAAATTTTACCCAATATATAATTAGGTGATAAATTTGAATAAAAAGGATGCATGGAAAAAATTTGCTAGTAGTGGTAAAATTGAAGATTATTTAGAATATAAAAAAATTAAGAAGGGATAAAAGTGCTTAAGGAAGTAGAAGGCTTTATTTTAACAGAAACTCCCTATGGAGAGAGTAGTAAAATAATAAATGTGTTAACTAAAGAATATGGTATTATAGGAATAATTGCTAAAGGAGCATCATCTTTAAAAAGTAAAAATAGGGTGGCGACTTTAAAACTTACCTATGCTAAGTTTAACATTTATTATAAAGAAAATAAACTTTCTACTTTAGTTAGTGCTGATATTATTAATCCTCTAAAAAATATCCGCAGTGATATTTTTTTAATTAGTTATTTAACATATTTAGCAGAACTAACTTATCAAGTCGTTAGACAAAGTAACGCTAAAGATATATATGATGACTTTATTACATCTATATTAAAAATAGAAGAGGGATTAGATCCTTTAGTAATAACTAATATTTTAGAAATTAAATATTTAGAAAAACTAGGAGTATTATTTAATTTAGATGAATGTGTTATTTGTGGTAGTAAAACGGGTATTGCAACAATTTCTGCTGATGCCGGAGGATTTGTCTGTAAAAACTGTTTAACTAATGAGTATTTAGTAAGTCCTAAAGTTATAAAGATGATAAGAATGTATTATTATGTTAATATTAAAAGTATTACAAATATCAAAATTGATGAAGATATCAAGAAGATTATTAATAGTTTTCTTGATGTGTACTACGAAAAATATACGGGACTTTTTCTAAATAGTAAAAATTTCTTAAAAAATATCTTATAAAGTGTTAAAATAGAAGTGGTGAAGTATTATGGCAAATTTAACTTTATATTATGGAACTATGGAAACTGGTAAGACAACAAAACTTATTCAAGACCATTATAATTATTCAAAATATTTAATTAACCTTTTGGTTATGAAACCAAAGATCGATACTAAGGGGGGACTAACAGTAGTAAACAGAACTGGTTCTTCGATTAAAGCAGATATATTAATTCCTAAAACAGCTAGTTTACTATCTAAAAAGTATTTTAATAAATATAAATATGCCCAGTTTATTTTAGTTGATGAAGCGCAATTTTTAACCAAAAATCAAATAAATGAACTTTGGTATATTGCTCATAAATTTGATATTTCCGTAATTTGTTATGCTCTTAAAAGTAATTTTAAGGGGGATTTATTTGAAGGTAGCTCACAATTATTTGCCAGAAGTGATGAAAAACATGAACTTACTGTTAATTGTTCTTGTGGTAGACCTGCTATGTTTAATGCAAGACGTGTAAATGGTAAATATTCATCTAGTGGTAAGGAAGTAGTAATTGATGGTTCACAGACGGAAGTTGAATATATTCCTTTATGTAGTGATCACTATTTAGAATATGTTTTAAATAATAAATTAAAATAATGGGTAATAAGTATTCATAAAAATAGTGTGATTTTTCCGCAAAAATGGTTGACATTCAATAAAATGTATAGTATATTATTAGTAGAAAACAAATATATATAAATTGCAATATTGATTAATATTATTTGTTTTTAATTACTAATGGAGATACTCTCCTTAATTGGGATTTGTTTTTATACATTTGCCAATGGAGTATCTTCATTTTTTAATATAATAGGAAAGTCATACTTTTTTAAATAAAACCATTGACATCCAAACTACTGTTTGATACAATTGATTTACAAGGAGGAAATTTGGTATGACTACTATTTTAAAAGGTTATCAATTTAGATTATATCCGAGTGATGAACAAAAAAAGTTAATCAATCAAACTATTGGTTGTTCTAGATTTATATATAATCATTTTTTAGAAGAACGAATA
>UREA01000049.1 GCA_900546715.1 uncultured Mycoplasmatota bacterium
TAGCTCTTAAGAAAAAATGAACCCCTTTTTTTTATAATACTAGCAAAATTATAGTATTGAATTAGCTCCTAAAATGCTTTATAATACAAAAAGAACAAGGCTATATTAAACCTTGCTCTTTTAAAAAACTAATATCACGTTTGTATGTTTTAATAGATATATCAAGTTGTGAACATATATCTTTTCTCTTAAAGTCTTGCTCCAACAAGGCTTTAATTTTTTTCCTTCTTTTTTCTATTTCTTGCTTTTTAGATACTTTTCCATCAGCTCTTAGCTTTTCTTGATACTTTTTCTTTTCAGCTTCTTTTCTATTTTCACTATTCCTTTTATAGTAATCTTTGTTCCATTCCTCTTGTGTCTTAGTTTTATATATTCTTTGAAATCCTAATCTATCACTAAGCTCATAATCTAGCTCTTGTAAGTCTATATGAGTTTCATTCTTATAAAGATACTGACGATAGTTTACAACCCTTGTAGCACTCTCTATTATGTGTCCTCTTAGTGGTTCATTAAAGTTATTATTAAACTTCAACATTTCCTCTTTGGCTAACTCATAATCTTCCGATTTAAGCTCTCCATTTTGATATTTATTTTTTATTAAAATATAATTTCTATACAAGAAACATAACCTTGACCTAAGCTCTGTTACTCCAATACTGTTTAAATGGCTCTGTATCTTCTCAAAATCCATTAACCTATTACAGTTTAAAGAATAAACATTATGTAGCTTCACAACCTTTTTAGGAGCTTTTACACGCCCTTTACGTTTCTTATACCACTTAGGTAATTCATCAAGCCATAGCTCTTGTAATTCGTTTAGAGTATATCTTACTGAATCATCATAAGAAAATACTTTAATCTCTGCTCCATTCTTAGTGTTAATACTTCCTGGTATTCTAAAATAACTTTCTAGGTTCTGCTTTTCTGCTCCATACTCTTTTAACTCTTGTGAGAACACCTCTGAAATTCTTCTAGCTAGTGTTACCACATTATCCCTAAACTTAGGTATATAGCAAGTTTCAACGCTATATATAAGTCTTATTTGATTTCCATACTCTACAAAGTTAGGGGTAGGTATCTTCCTCTCAAAGAAGTCCATTTCTAATAATTTAATTACTTGATGTGGCTCTAAATCTTTAAGCTCCTTAATATTTTTATAATCAACATCAACTGGAATTGCATTGATACAAAATAGATTGCTCCTTGTAGCTCTATCCATAGTTCTAAATGGATTTAAGCTAAATAATATATCTTCTCTACCAAATGAGTTAATTACTTGTCTTAACTTCATTGGGTCTTTTAATGAGCTTGTTGGATATACTTTATTTTTTCCTGTAGTCTTATTCAAAACCCTTACAAAACATTCATCATTATTCACATAAATATATTTCAATAGCTCTGAACATTCTTCAATTTCTGATTTACTATATCTATCTAATTCTCTTACTGCTTGTACCATTACTTCACCTCCTTTGTTGGACTATTTTATTTTATTTTACTTTATATTTACCTGTTAGACAATGAATTTTATTCCATCTATTGACAACAAGGTATAATATAATTTACCTACAGTGTAAGCTCCTCCATATAGCTCTTAAAATTTGGTACCTTTTTTATTTTTAGAAAAAGGGCCAAATGCCCCTTATAGTAAAATTGAAAAGTAAATATCATATTAGATATATATCGAATATTACACTATTTATTGCATTTCTTAGCAATCTTTATAACACTCCTTAATGCTCCATCATTATTCTCTAATACATCTACCACTAAAACTCTAGCTTTAATATCTTATTGTCTTTTTTAGCGTGAACCCAAACAATATCACCTTTCTCTATTTGACCTTCCAGTCTTTCTGGTATCTTCCACACATACCTCTTGTTATGGTTTATATAGTCTTGTCCCTTTTTAGGTCCTCTTTGAATTTTTTTAATATGAAATCCCTCTATAACTTTCATAAATTTCCCTCCTATTATCTTAGCTATATAACAAATATAGTATTATCTTTCCATATCCCAATCTCTTACTTTATTAGGTTTATTAACTGGTATGCTCCTAGAATTATCAATATTGCTCCTAGCGTTATTCCCATTTGAATTGCATATTGCTTTACTCTGTCCTTCCAATTCAGTTTGTCTATTCTCTCTACTTGAGCTACTGTTTGACTTAATACTCTCATCATTTCCATGTGATATTTCTTGATATTTTCTACTTCCTTCAAAGCCTTTTCTAACTTCTCTTGATGAAGCTCTTTCAATTCCTCTGATTTCTTTGTCATCATCTTGAAGGCTTCTTATGTTTTCTCGCTTAGTTCCTTGTTCTTCTCTTCTCTTATTTTCTCGTTGCTCTTGTATAGCTCTCTCTCTTTCTCGATTAAGTCTATGGTCTTTATTAATCTGTTGTTCAAGACTGTCTGCTCTGCGTTCAAATTCTTTATCAAGGTCTGAAATTCCTTCATATCCGAAGGCTGAATTTCCTTTGGCTCTACCTCGTTCATTTGCTCCATTTCTAAAAATTGATTTTTCTTGTCCATTAAACTCATTCTCTAATTCCTCCTTATTGTACTTATCTCCTAAGCTCCTGCCCCTAATTGCTTTACCATGGTCGGGGTGCTTATAACTTATACTGTTTTTTGTTACTCTAGTTTCTATCTCAAAGTTTTTCTCTAAAAACTCCCTAAAGCTTTGTAAATCCTTTGTTCTCTCCCTTGCTATATCTATTATCTGTCTTAACTCATCTTTCCAAGGGATTTGACCTCTATCCATTATCCTCTTTTCGGCACTACTAATCCTTTTCTCTGCCTTATGATCTAGGTCTAAAGTCTTTAAATTTTCTCTCTCGCATAGCCTATTACTTTCTCTTTTTATATCCCATAGGCTCTTATTACTAGCATTGTATTTTAGTCCATTTTCAAAACTAACGCTATTAACCACTAAATGGTTATGTATATGTTCTTTATCTTTATGTGTTACCACAAACTTTACACTTATTAACCACTCTAACTTCCCAATGCTACTTAAACTCCATTATATGTATCTCTACATCTCCGTATGGATTTTGATTATATTCAAAATTTAATCCATCTAGTTTAATTCTTTCCATAGTTTTTTTGAGTTCTAATATTTGATTTTTAATCTCTTCTGGAATTAAATAATTCATTTTAACCTCTCCTTATAATAAATTCTTTTTTATTTGTATTACTGTATTATTACCAATTAATACTAATCATAAATACCTTTTAAAGCTCTTTGGATTGTACAAGTGCTTAATCCAATTTCTTTTACTATTGCTCTGTAACTTAATCCAGAAGCTCTAAGCTCTTTAATTTTTTTAACTTGTTCATCTGTTACTTTTCTTGGATTAATTAAAGCTCTTGATTCTAACTCTTCTATTTTTTTCTTTAACTCTTTATTTTCTTTAATCAAAGCTTTATTTTCTTTAATCAACTCTTCATTAGCTGATTTTAAAAAATCAACTGATAATTCTTTATTATTTTTTTCAGATATTGTATTTCTATCTAATTTAAATCTAGCCACAAAATCACCTCTATGTATTATCGTAATATTACGATAATACATTTTTGTTGTGTTTGCAATGGTTTATCTAATTATTTTTTATTGTAATATTACAATATTATTGTTAAAAATTAAAAAGGCTATAACCCATCGACCAGATGAAGCCATAACCTTAGATTAAATTCCTCTTTTATTCAACAGATATTCTTCCTAATGTATTATTTAATTCCATTGCTATTAGTTTTTTGTAATGTATTTTTAGTTCCTATATCAGAACCAACAAATCTTCTTGCTTCTCCATTTTTTACAGCTTTTAAAACAGCCTGACGAATTGCATAACTAACTTGAGATGAATTTCCTGAATAAGATCTACTTCCAATAGTTCTACCTAAAGCATTATTAAACAAATCCATTTGATTCTCAAGAGCATCATTAGGATTATCTTTTTCATGTGCATCTGCAAATTGTTTTGCGTAAGATACTCCACAATCATGTGCATTATATGCATTCCAAAGAGTATGTCTAAATGCATCTGCATTATCATTATGATATTCATGAGTATTTTTCCAGTGTTGAGATGTCATTGTAATCGCAGCTTGAGCATTGGATAAAACTAAAACACCCTTTGCAGGATTAGAATTAAATACCTTTTTTTCATTAGTACCTAATCTAGATGAAACTATTGGTAACGCATTCGCATAATCATATGCATACATTGATATATTATCTAAAGCTACTAAACTTTCATCATAATTTTGAATTATTAAATTTTTAAAATAATTATTAATTTCTTCATCAGTTAAATTTGGATTTTCCTCCATATAAGTTTTCAAATTCTCAACTAAAACAGGTAATTGAATAGAGCTTATCATAGATGCATAATCTATTTCCTCTATATTAGTTTCAACACTACTATTCAAATTTATTAAAATATTATCTTCAGTAACACTGGCATTAGCCACTGTTGCTATCATTGTAGATATTAATGCAGTTGCCAAAATTGTAGATATCAATGTTTTTTTCATAAATAATCCCCCTTATTAAATACGTAATAAATTTGATATTTTTACAAAAATATTGTATCATATATTTGTAAAAACTTAAATAAAAATGTTAAATTTATGTATAAAAGGAGTAATATTGTGAAATTGAATAAAAAAACTATTTGTCTTATAATTACCTTATTATCTATAACCTTAATAGCCTCTATTGTTTTTACAAATAAAAACAATTCAAACAAAAATCTAGATATACCTAACTTACAAATTAAAAGTAATTCTGAAATGATAAATAGTTGTATTTCTAGTTATAATTACAACGGAAAAACAAAATATTTAACAAAATACAAGACTAGAAATTATTCATTGACAGTAACACCGTCAAGTGAAATAAATTTAGAATTTAGTGAAATTCCCCATGAATATTCAATTCAACAAATTAATAATAATAATTCTATAGATATTAATAACTATTCTTTCAAATCACCAGAAATAAAAGGATCATATACATATAGTGTTTCTGCCAGATGGTATGATACTGGAGATATAGTATATAAATTTACAATTAACGTTGAATAATAAACTTTTCTTAAACTTTATAAACAAGCTATTTAAACGAAAAAACTGCGCAGAATTATTCTTCTACGCAGTTTTTTCATTTTTATATTTTAAAATTTACGGTTTTAAGCCATTTGTAAGGGGTAAAAACACCACTCTAAGTTTAGCTCAAGTAAACTTTAACGTAAAATCGTATTTTTAACACTTTAATTATTTGTATTTATGTTAATAAATTAATTAAATAACACTTTGTTTGCTAATTAATTTATTAACATTATTGTTCGTTAATTATTTTATGAACAGTAGCAACACTACAATTCATATCTTTAGCAATAGCTCTGTAACTTTTATCTTGTAATCTTAACATTTTTACTCTAGCTTTTTGTTCTTCAGTAAACATTTCTTTTCTTCCAGCACCACGTTCATTTTTTAATTTATTAACAACATTGTTGCTTTTTAATTCTTTAATTTCCTTCAGCAATTTTTGTATGGTATCTCTATCCCTTTTAATAGTATCATCTTTAGATTTAGTGTTTATTTCATTTAATCTTATAATAGCCTTTAATTTTTCAATTTCCTTGACCATTTGATGATATATTGGACTATTTTCAAATTTATCGTCGGGTTGCATTTGTGATATTTTATTATGTAATTCAACATTAATTTTATTCTGTTCATTTAAACGCTTTTCTAAATCTGTAATTATTACTTCTAAGCCTTTAATAGTTTTTCTTGCCACTATAATCACTCCGTTAGTTAGTTAGTTAATTAATTTATTAACTTAATAATAGCATTTTTCTAACTTTTGTTCAATAATTAATTTAATAACAAAATTAAATTTAAATTTCTCTACTAAAAATAAAAAAAGTGAAATTTAATGAGGTATACATAAAATTTCACTTTTTCATTGTTCTATTTTACTGCTTTTAACTTTGCAATATCAGCCCAGTTACTAGCTGTTATTACTTCGACATTAGTAACATCTTTCTTGATTGCTTCAACATCAATTTTTATCTGTTGAACTGTATCTGTTATTTTGGTTCTAAATTCTAATAAATCAGCAGTTTGCTCAACCACTCCATCAATTTTATTTTCAAGTCTTTCTTGACTCTCTTTTAAGCCTTTTATATCTTGTTGCATAGCTTTTAAAATTTCTAATATTTCTTTTTCCATATACTATTTCTCCTTTAATTTTTTTTAAGTTTTAGTTTACTTAATCATTATATCATAAAAGGACACCTTTAAAGATGTCCTTTACGGAGCAAATCTTCTATGGAAAATTTGCAAACTAAAACTTATTTAAAGTATATCATCTTTATAAATAACATTCTATTAAACTTTTAAAAAGTTTAATAGAAAAATCCTACTCCAAACAACTGTTAATCTAAATAAAATTTAATTTAAAAATTATTTAGTCTTAAATACATTCTACCGCCTTACGTATTAACTTACTCATTACGCTACTCTCCACTCCGTTACTTAATACTCCAGTTGGTTATCAAAAAAATATAATTAATACTCTATATCTAAATACTTGAGTTTTTTTACTTTAGTATTTCTTATCTAAACCTCATACTATTTTCTCTTCTCTTATCTACAAGATCTATTGCCCTAGGTAATGCTGGTGCTATAATATCCTCTGTTGTTGCTAACCTTCCATACTCAGAAATTACAAAAAATCCATTAATTAATTCTAAAAGTATTTGAGTATTTCTTTCAGTATCATTACTAGATTTTTTAATTTCTTTCATATCAAATTTGATTTGTTCTGCTACTTCTTTTGCTATTATTTTAATCATAGCTTCTGTTGTAATATCTGAATTTTGTCTATGCTCTCTAATTATTAAATCTAATGCTTCACTACTATACTTTAAATTATTTTTCTCTTTAACTTCTTCTATGTACTCTACATTTTTTTCTGTCATTTTATATTCTTTTCTTATTCTTGCCATCTTAAATTTAACTCCTTTTACTTTTTTATTAAGGGCTTTGCCCTCGCTATGCTCACCCATAAACTTAAAAAAAGTTTAATCAAATCCAAATATGAATTATAAAATATCTTAACTGGAAATTATACCTGTAGATATTTTATAAGAGCATAAAGAGAAACTGCCCCCAAAAATTTTGTGGGGCTAGGCAAAGCCTAGCATTTTCTTGGGTACAAAAAAATTTCCAAATGTCCCACTTTGCCACACAAAACCGTATTAAAACCGTATATAATACGATACTTTGTCAGCAGTTATTTTCTTAATTTTATCACACATTTTTTTAATCTCAAACTATTTTTTTATAAAAAAAATGGAGCCACTGCTCCATAAATAAATAATCCCACTAAAATATAAATAGTATTTTAACTTTCAATTTGTAAGCCTATTTCTTAAAATTTTAAAAAAACTTTTTTTCTCGGCTTTTTGGCTCTCCATTTTAAATTTAATCTCTTGTAATTTCTTCTCAAGCTCACTAACTCTAAGCTCCAAGCTATTTGTACCCTCAAATTTTTCTTTCTCTCTCAAAGCTCTTTCCTCTGTTGATACAATAATAAACTTACTCATACTGATAGTTTTCTTTTTTGCTATATCTTTAAATAATGCTTTTTGCTCCTTACTTACTCTAATCTTTATATAATCATCTTTTATAGCCATTGTTCCCACCTCATAAACTCAATAATTTAATATCAAAATACCATAAACTAAATAAAAATATTGTCAAAAAAAGTGAGGCATATGCCCCACTTAATCTATTTCTATAACATCAACTAAATTTTTATTGAATTGTTTTAAAGTTCTTCAACAATAACCTGATTATTAAGATTTAAATCCTCAGCCACATCTTGTAAATTATAATAATGATTCCCTTGATTTATCATATCTGTAATATCTAGTTCTCCATATTCAGTTTCTGCTATTACACTTATTACTTGAAAAGTTCCACTAGCTCCACATCTTTCTGCTGTTTCATAATCACATTCAACCTTTAAAATATTTACAGGTATTGATATAGTATTTCCCATTTTATTTCCTCCTTTTATATATTTAT
>UREA01000050.1 GCA_900546715.1 uncultured Mycoplasmatota bacterium
ACTTTAGCATTATCCACGTTATTACAAAAAACTAATCCCTTTACTCTATTTCCATTAAAACCATAATATTCAATATATTCAATAATTTCATCAACATATCCTTCTGATAAATAATTATCAACCACAGGATTATTTATTCCAAAATAATGAAAATCACAAAGTATATTTTCTTCTAAAGCCTTTTTTAATCTAATTTCATATATAATATTATGATCAAAAAGATCATAGATATCAAATTCATCACTACGATCTGGAGAACCAGTCATGCCTAAATAGAATTTTGGAGTAAAATAATTCATAATTTCCTGGTAACTTGATGCTCCTGCATGATGAACTTCATCAATAACAATTATGTCAAATTCATCTTTTTCATATCTAGAATAATACTTTTCTTGACTCATAGTCTGTATGGTACTGAATATAAAGTCTGCATCATAATCCTTAGAAGTACCTGTGAAAAGTCCATAACTTCTATTTTTAAAGACATTCTTATATGAGTTCATTGCTTGTTTAGCTATTTGTTCCCTATGTACTTAGAATAATATTTTTCTAGGATTAATTTCTCTTAGTGCAAATTCTGAGGCATATGTTTTACCAGTACCTGTTGCCCCAAGTAATACTTGTTCTTTAACACCTTTATTAATACCATCGACAAGTTCGTTAATAGCTTCTGGTTGATCCCCACTTGGCTCAAATTTTGAAACTAACTCAAACATATATACCCTCCTCATAAGACTTATTTATTTTACCAAAAAAAGCAAAATATAACAAGCATACCAGCTTGTTTATATTATTAATTAATATTTTTTTAATATTCTTTATTTAGTTATAATCTTTAAATCATTTATTTTTAAAGTGCCTTCTAACTCATTATTCTTTTTAAATATTGTATAACATATTTCGGTAATTTCTTCTAAAGAATCGGTATAATCACTTAAATTAATTTTTATTTTTTTATTATCTAATAATAATTCTTTAGATAAATTATTACCATTACTTAGTTTTATTTCAAAATTAAGTATTAAATTATCACTTGTATTAATATCTAGTTCTAAATAAGTTGTATCTTTATTATATTTTTCTAAATTAAGATAATTATTATGAAAATTATAATACATCATTACAAATGAATCGTCTTTATCTTTCTTTTTAAAAGAATAATTAATATTTTCATCTATACTAAATTTACCACCATTTTCTACCCTTAATAAATACTCACTTTTAAAAATTACTGGTTTAATAAATTCATCATAACTTATATTTAGATTTTCTTTTTTTATTTCTTCAACCTTGATACTTTCTTGACCACTTTTAGTATCTACAAAAGAAAAAATACAATATAATTTTTTATCATTTGATGTAAGTAAACTATAAATAGCTTTATACCAAAAAGTTTCATTTAAAGAAACTTCCAAATTCCATAAAGAGTTTTTTAGCATTATGGGCATATAGTATTCTTGAGGTTCTAATATGTTCATTGAAATTTTAGAGTCATATAAAACAAAAGTAGCTTTCATATCACAGATAGCTTTACCTTTATTTTTAAAGGATATTTTAATGTTTTCTAAATCACATATTATTTCTTTATTAAATTTGACATCATCAAGTCTCCAGAAAAGATTGATAGTAAGAAATGTCGTCATTAAAGCAACTGAGATAATACCAATCATTGCTAGAATATTTTGAATGACAGCATCACCTTCTAGGGCGCCATAACCAATAGTATAAAGAAAATAAAGTCCAGTTTCACTAACAAGTTCAGAGGGAGTTATATCTCCCGAAAATAGTTTGTATAAACTAAATAAAAAACATATTACAAACATCAGAATAATAAATACTATTACCGTATTAATAATCTTTTTTAACTTTAACATAATTCCTACTTTCTAATAACTTCTTCTATATTCTCTTTACTTATAATACCACTTCTTAATATATTTACTTCATTATTTTTTATTTCTACAACAGTGGATGCTAGTAAATTACTACTAATATTTCCTTTTATAAATATATCAACATAATTTGCTAAATCATTTATAATATCTGTAATATCACTATTATTACTTCTACCTGAAATATTAGCACTAGATGTTGCTAGAGGATAATCAACACTTTTTAAAATACTTAAAGCAATTTCATGATTAGGTATTCTTACTCCAACAGTATCGCTATTTGCCGTAACTAGATTGCTAATACAATCTTTCTTTTTTAAAATTAAAGTTATTGGCCCTGGCATAAATTTATTAATTATTTTTTCTTCATCTGCACTCACATAAGCAATATCTTTAATTTTATTAATATCACTAAGCATTAAACTAAAAGGTTTAGAATAATCTCTTTTTTTAGCTTGAAATAATTTATCAATTACTTCTACATTCAAAGCATTACCAGCTATCCCATAAACGGTTTCTGTGGGAAAAACTATTAATTTATCTTCATCTAAAGCCTTTGTTACAATTCTTAGTTCATCTTCCTTTATCTCTTTAGTCCAATCAAATACTTGCATTATTATCTTTCCTTACCAAACTCATGCCTTTAGAATCTTTATTCATTTTATATAATATATTATTTAATAAATCGATAACTTGAATTGTATGTAATTTACCAACTAAATTATATATTGTTTCATAATCTAATATACTAAAAAGATCTTTTATTTCCCCTAAAAAATTATTATATAAATAACAATCCTCTAAATTAAATAATTTTAAATCAATACTAATTATTAAAGCTACTATTTCTTTAGTTGTATTTAATACTTTTAGTTTATTTATAAGCTCACTAACTATCTGCGGATACTCTTTTAAAGCTTCTATTTCTAAAAATTCTTTAATAAATGCAACATCACTACCATCTAGAACAATTAAAGCCATCATATCTAATGGAGCATTTGGCAAATATTTAGCATAATCATAAAAATATGTATAATCCGCAGAACTAGAAGCAAACAAAAAATTAAATATTTCTTCATCATGATTTTTTAAAACATATTTAGCATACCGATAAATATATTCGGAATCATTGGTATTTAATAAAGCTTGTTTAAATCTATCATCTACTCCTACAAAGGAATAACAATACATATAAATAATTCTACTACTACCCCATTTAAGTATCTTATCATCCATTTCAGAACTTCTTAAACTCGGAATAAATCTAAGACAATTATAAATATCATTACAAGAAAGAGCACTAATATGGGCTTTTAATTCATTATCTATAGATATTATTCCTAAATTTACTAAACTACTTAAAAAAGTCCAATTTTTATCCTTTACTATCTCATTTATATTCATACACAACCTCACTAAATTAATTATAGTTTATTAGTTTTTCTTTGTAAAGTAAAAAGAAAACAAAATTATTATTGTTTCCTTAGTTTTTCAAGTATTTTAATACTTAAACCAGTAAGTTCTGAAGTTAAATCCAAATTCATGCCTTTTGCAAGCATTCTTTTTGCTGTTTCATACTTTTCAGTTTCTATTCCAGCCTTCATTCCAGCTTTTCTTCCAGCTTTAATTCCAGTCTTGCGACCAGCAGCTCTTCCAACTTTTCCGCCTTCTTCTCGAGCTATTTCAACATCTAAATCATATTGTGATCCATACCCTTTATTAGCATCATTTGCTAAATATTCATCTACAAATTTTAATGCTTGTTCCATAAACCAGTTTCCTCCTTTCGCTAAGTTTTCTAACTCACTCATGCTTTTTCTATTCATAAAATCAAGTATTTCCAATAACCTTTCATCTTTATTATACACCCCAGTTTCATATGAGTCAACAAAAACTATATACATTTGTTTATAATCATTTATTTTTTTATATGGCTCTTTTAATGTTTCTAAATCTACTATTCCATACTTTTTTATAAAATTTTTCTTTGTTCCTTTTCTAGGAACAAAATTAAAACATATTACCTTATTATCTTCTGTAAAATTATCTTTATTATTTTTTTCAAACCTACTAGATGATACTCTATCTAAATAAGCTTCACTTTTTCTATATTGTTTTAATCCAAATGTTGTGTATGATTCAAATAACAATATATCTCCAGTATCTGTTGTTATAACAATATCTCGGTAATAGTCTTGTTTTAATACGCTATCTGCCATATCTAATTTTTGAGGTTCACACCTAATACTTCCATATTTTAAATTAAGATGTAAATAATCACTTAATGCATCAAGTAAATACTTAGCCATTTTCTTATGCCTAAACACATTCTTAAATATTTGATCATCAAGCATTATAGGATATTTACCACTTAATATTCTATCCCTACGATTTTGTTTAATTTTAATATTATTAGACATATATTCCTCCGTTTCATGGTAATATATCCTAACACTACACAAAAACATTCGTCAAGAGTTTATTTTGTCGAGGCATGTCGATGCATGTCGAATAAACTCAGAGTTTGTCGAAAATCTCTAAAAATCAAGAAAAAAGCAGATTTTTTATTCTGCTTTTTACCTTTTATTTCAATAACTCCCAAAATCTTTTTTCTTTAAATTCATTTTGACTAGAATCAATAAATTTTATTTTTAATTCATCATATTCATAATTTATATTATGTATCTTTAAAACTCGTAATAATTCTTTCGTAACACCTTTAGCACCATCATAAAATGTTACATCACCAAGCACCTTTTTAATTTCTGATTTTATTAAAGGATAATGAGTGCATCCTAAAACAACATTATCTATATCTTTGTATTTACCTAAAAGCTCATTTAAATACTTACTAACATCTTTATTATTTTCAATTAACTCGGCTAGGCCTATACAAGAAAGTAAAATAGTATTGTGATTATCATATTTATGGTATAACTCTAAAAATTTTTCGCTTTCAATAGTACCACGAGTGGCCATAACTAAAGTTTTACCTTGAGGATTATAATCATGAACCATCTTATACGCCGGCTCAGTGGCAATAAACAAGATTTTGGGATATTTTTCTCTTAAATAACTTACCCCAATGCTACTTGCAGTATTACAAGCTATAACTATTACAAGACACCCCATATCTATTAGTTTAGTAGCAATATTATCAAGAATACGAAGAATTTCTTCTTTGGTTTTATCACCATAAGGATTATTAATTGAATCACTATAATATATAAAGTGACCTCGAGGAATACTTTTTAATATTTCTCTAAATATTGTTACTCCCCCAATACCAGAGTCAATTATACCAATCATTTATGTTCCTTATAATATTTTATTTTTTTATTTAAATAATTTAAAGTATCAGTTTTAGCTTTAATTTCTTCTTCTAATGATTTTTTATGTTTTTCTAAAAGTTCTATTCTTTTATCTATTGTTTCATCACCCTGACTTGCAAGTCCTATAAATTCTTTGATTTCTTCTAAACTTAAACCTGCATTTTTCATACAAATGATAAATTCAATTCGTTCTAAATCAGCATCACTATACTCTCTAATACCAGATACTTTTTTTACACTATCAATTAATCCAAATGCTTCATAATACCTTAAAGTATCAGTAGTTAAACCATATTTTTTTGCAACTTCACTTATCTTCAAATTAATCACCTCTATTTAATAATACCACTTAAAGCCCACTTTAAGTCAAATATTATCTTCCTTTTTTTAAAAATGCCTCACTTAAATCTATAGATAAATCATTATTAGTAACAACTTTTAAATAAAACTTAAAAATTTGATTATCTACCTTTATATAACCAAAATTATTTAAATCATTTAAATAATCATCATTAAACTGTCTATAAGTTAAATCAATTAAAAAATATTTATTACCATCATATACTAATAAAAATTGATGTTCAAATGAATAACCTAAATCTAAAGTATTAATAATATGAACTAATATATTTTTTCTTTTTAATATTTCAAATAATGCACTACTATATATTAAACAAGTTTGATTATAATCAAGGCCTCTTAATTTTTCCTTTACTTCTTTAATAGAATCTCTTATTACTACTTCTATATCTTGATTTCTTATATTTAATATATTCATCTTTTTCTTCTCCGATGTCGTCTTTTTTTTCTTCTAATTTTCCAAATAACTACTATTATTAATATCAAAAATACAATAATAAAGCCAATTAAATAAAAATTATAATATTCAATATCAGTATTTAGATATACATCACTTTCATATAATAATTCCCCATCATCATATACTTTTATTGTTCCAAGTCTACTTCCTTTGGGAGTATTATATTTAATTTCCTTTGCACCATCAAATTCATATGTTAAATTATCTATAGAATTATTTTCTAAATATAATGTAATATCTTCACTAGATTTTATATCATATTCTTTTGTTTTACTATATTCTACCGGAATAGATGTAACTATTTTATCATTATCTAGTACAACTTGATAACTATAATTATTTGAATAATAATCATAAATTGTAATAGAATCTTCTACTGCACTATAATTATTATCTAAACTAGAATTTAAAACTACTAATAAATAAGAAACATCATTTATTGTAGTAATACTAGCAAGACACCTGCCAGCAGTACGCGTAAATCCACTTTTAGATCCATCAATTAAATTAATATCTAAAATATCTTTATAAGGCATTAGTGTACTTTGTAAGACTAACCCATTAGTTGCCTCATACTCTTTAGTTGTAAATATTTTTTTAAATTCTGTAATTTTAAGAGCAAATTTGAGCATAGTTGCAACATCATGAGCGGTCGAATAATTAGTATCACTATCTCTACCTACTGGATTAGAAAAACTAGTATTCGTCATGCCAATTCTTTTAGCTAAATTATTCATCTCTATTACAAATGCATCAAATCCTAAAGTATTATTAACTACCGCATTAACCGCATCGGCACCAGAAGGCAAAAGTATGCCATATAATAAATCTTCATAAGTTACCGTATCACCAACTGAAAATCCTGCCTTAGAATAACCAGAAGTATAAGCAAAATCATCTTCGGTAATTACCACGGTATCAGATAAATCATCAATATTATCTAGGGCTACTAACGCCGTCATGATTTTGGTAATACTAGCAATACTTACTTTCTCTTCACTATTTTTTTCATAAATAATACTATCATCATTTAAATTATAAAGAACTATATTTTCAGCAGTTACCGAAAATTCTTCAGCATAAACATTAACACAGGTAAGTGTAACAACTAAAAGAATAAGACTAAATACTCTTTTAATTATTATATTCATAAATGGTTCCCTCAGGAGTATCCTTTAAAATTATTCCCTTTTCTAATAATTCATCTCTTATTTTATCAGCAGTAGCATAATCTTTATTCTTTTTAGCTATATTTCTTTCTTCTATTTTTTTAAGTATTTCTTCATCGTGTTCAGTATTATCATCAATATCTTTAATTAATTCTAAACTTAACACTTGATCCCAATTAAAAATCAAATGATACTTAGTAGACTCATCAACATCGCTTTTAAGTAAGTCATATAAAACAGTTATCGCATTAGCGGTATTTAAATCATCTTCCAAGCACTCTCTAAATAATTTATCCCATTTAGCAAACTCTTCTTCATTATAATTTTCACTAAATTTTAAAGTTTTAGTTTTATTAAGCAGTTTTTTATATGCATTTTCGGCGCCATCCAAAGAATCATAAGAAAATGTTAGTTGCTTACGATAATGACTCATTAAGCACATATATCTAAAACTTAAAGGATTATAACCTTTTTCTTTTAAAAGACTTACAG
The DNA here is from genome assembly GCA_900546715.1 of uncultured Mycoplasmatota bacterium. Classification (GTDB taxonomy): domain Bacteria; phylum Bacillota_I; class Bacilli_A; order RF39; family UBA660; genus Onthocola_B. The sequence continues at coordinate 7,706 of UREA01000050.1, forward strand.
TTAGTATTGCTCCATGACTCTTACTCATTTTTCCAGTTTCATCATTCAAATGTTCATTATGAAACCAATATTTACACCATTTATGGCCTAGGAAAGACTCACTTTGAGCAATTTCATTGGTATGATGTGGAAAAATATTATCTACTCCACCGCCGTGGATATCTAAGTATTCTCCTAAATATTTAATACTTATTCCAGAACATTCAATATGCCAT
>UREA01000051.1 GCA_900546715.1 uncultured Mycoplasmatota bacterium
GATATAACAAATAAAATAATTAAAGATAATGATATTATAGTAATGGAAGATTTAGATATTAAAGCAATGTATCAAACGAGAAGTATAGCTAAACATTTAGTCAATATTCCCCTAGCTGAAATAAAACGAGTCTTGGAATACAAGTGCCTTTGGCAAAATAAAAAACTATATACAATAAATAGATATTATCCAAGTAGTCAAATATGTAGCGTATGTGAATATCAAAATAAGGAATTAAAAGATTTAAGTATAAGAAAGTGGGAATGTCCTAAATGTGGATATATACATGACCGAGATATCAATGCTAGTATCAATATAATGTTTGAAGGATTAAAAATATATATGCAAAGTTTAGTATAAATAAAAATAAATTAAATAAATAGTAGGGTGGCGACCATCCGAAGTTGGTCTGTGGAGAGTCCAAAGGACTCAATGAAGCAGAAATGCCTTGTAGTGATACAAGGATAGTCAAAATTTATTTTGACTTTTGTTCTATACTTTTATAATGGATTAATGATATAATGGTTATGAGAGGAATTGATTTATATGAAAATAACTATGGAAGAATTAGTAAATTATGCTAAACAATATGGTTTTATATTTCAAGGTAGTGAAATATATAATGGACTTGCCAATTCTTGGGATTATGGTCCACTTGGTACTAATTTAAAAGAAAATATTAGGAATGCTTGGAAGAAGAAATTTATAGAGGAAAATCCTTATAATTATGGAATAGATTGTGCTATAATTATGAATCCTGAAGTTTGGGTGGCATCAGGTCATGTAGCATCTTTTGCGGATCCCCTAATAGATTGTAAGAAATGTAAAAGCAGACATAGAGCGGATAAATTAATTGAAGATGCGACTCACGGTGAAGTAACTGGTGATGGTTGGGATAATGAAGCATTAGAGTGTTATATTAAAGATAATAACATTAAGTGTCCTGTCTGCGGTTCTACTGACTTTACTCCGATTAGAAAATTTAATTTGTTATTTGAAACATCTATTGGGGTAACTGATGAAGGTAAAAATACCGTATATTTAAGAGGAGAAACTGCTCAAGGTATATTTGTTAATTTTAAAAATGTTGAACGGAGCATGCGTCTTAAACTGCCATTTGGTATAGCTCAAACTGGTAAAGCTTTTAGAAATGAAATAACCCCAGGAAACTTCATTTTTAGAACTCGAGAATTTGAACAAATGGAATTAGAATTTTTCTGTAAGCCAAATACTGATTTAGAATGGTTCGGCTACTGGAAAAATTATTGTATGGATTTTTTAAAAACATTAGGTGTTGATAGTAATAATTTAAGATTTAGAGATCACGCTAAAGAAGAACTTGCATTTTATAGTAAAGCAACAACTGATATTGAGTTTTTATTTCCTTTTGGTTGGGGAGAATTATGGGGAATTGCTGATCGGACTGATTATGATTTATCTGTTCATCAAACCCATAGTGGGGCAGATCTTAGGTATTTAGATCCTGAAACTAATGAAAAATATTTGCCATTTGTTATTGAACCATCAGTTGGTTTAGATAGATTGTTGTTGGCGATTTTAGTTAATTCTTATACAAAAGAAATGGTAAATGATGAAGAGCGTGTTATTTTAAAAATTCATCCAGCGCTAGCACCATATAAAGTAACTATTTTACCATTAATCAAAAAAGTCCATGCAGAAAAAGCAAATGATGTATACGCTAGACTTTGCAAACATTTTGCTTGTTCTTATGATGAATCAGGATCAATTGGCAAAAGATATAGAAGAAGTGATGCTATTGGTACTCCTTTTTGCATAACAATTGATGATGAAACACTAAAAAATGATACAGTAACCCTTCGAGATAGGGATACAATGGAACAAGTAACATTAACTGTTGATGAAGTAATTAAATATATTAATAAAAAAATAGAGCTTTAGTATTGCTAAGTTTTAAAAAATTTGATAGAATTAAAAGTGTAGACTAGGGAGGAATCCATATGGGTTTAAACTTAAAAAAAATATTTACTTATGATGGTGATGATGATAATTTAGTAGGCACTGAAGATGAATACTACTCAATGAGTGAAGAAGAAGCCATAAAAGAAGCGGATAAATCCGGCAACAAAATGATTTTGTTAGAACCAAGAGCTTATTCAGAATCTCAACAAATTGCTGATCACCTAAAAAATAGAAATAGTGTTGTTGTCAACTTAAAAAGGGTAACTAGCGACCAAGCTAAGAGAATTATTGACTTTTTAAGTGGTGTTATTTATGCTATCGGTGGTTCAATGCAAAAAATTGGAGTAGGAATTTATTTATGTACTCCAAAAAATGTTAATGTTCAAGGTAAAATAAGTGATGAATCGGAAAAGATAAGTAAGAATAATACTGATGAAGAACTAGATTGGTAGGCCGCTTATGGTAAATAAGTTTAGTACAAGTTTACAAGGTTATAATAAAGAAGAAGTAAATAGCTTTGTTAAAGAAGTAATAGTAGAATATGAAGGTATGTTAAATAAACTTAAGAAGAGTTGTGCTTTAAATGAAGAGTTACAAAAAGAACTTAAACATTATAAAGATATTGAAGCAACTCTTAATAGAGCAATACTCGTTGCGGAAGAATCAACTAGTAATATTAAAAAAGTTGCTTATGATGAATCAAAAACAATATTAGAAGATGCTAGAAGAAATGCCACTAAAGTAATTAATAATGCTTTAGCTAAAGCAGAGCGAATAGAATCTGAAGCTGAAAATTTAAGAAGAAAAGTAGTTGTATATAAAAGAAGATTTAGAGCTTTAGTGGAAGATCAACTTGATGAAATCGAAGGCTTTGATGAGAAAGTAGAGTAAAATCTACTTTTTTAATTGTAAAAATAGAGAAACTATGATATATTTTAATAGAGGTAAGATAATGAAAAAAAGAATTATTAGTGCAATTGTTGCTCTTATTATTGTAGTACCTTTGATTATATTAGGTAATTATTTTTTTGCTTTTGGAGTTTGCGTTCTTGCAATACTTGCTTACAAAGAGTTGATTGATTTAAAAGAATCTCACAATGAATATCCTAAGTTAATGGTAATTTTAGGTTTATTTTCGATGCTTTCTTTAGTTTTATCTAATTATCAAGATTTTACAATCTATAGGGGTATTACTTATCAAATTATAACAATGATTTTGCTTTTATTATTAATACCAATAATATTTTATAAGAAGAATAAGTATACTTCTAGGGATGCCTTTTATTTAATTGGTATCACATTATTATTAGGTATAATATTTAATATATTTATAGTTATAAGAAATAGGGGACTTTATTTATTTATCTATTTACTACTTATACCAATGGTTACAGATATATTTGCGATGCTTGGTGGAAAATATTTTGGTAAACACAAAATGTGTCCAAAACTTAGTCCTAAAAAAACATGGGAAGGGGCCATAAGTGGTACTTTATGTGGTTCAATCGTTGGTATAGTATTTTACTCCTTACTTGTTGGTAATTTAACTTTTAGAGTAGTTATTATTACAATTTTGCTTTCAATTGTTGGAGAGATGGGAGATTTAGTAATGAGTAAAATAAAAAGAGAAAACGAAATTAAAGATTTTTCCAATATTATGCCGGGGCATGGAGGCATACTTGATAGAATAGATAGTATAATATTTGTCTTTTTAATGTATATGTTTTTACTAATTATTTAAAGGAGAGATGCATATGTGGTTTGTTTCATTATTAGTTTTAATATTTATATTAGGTCTTATTATTTTAGTTCATGAATTTGGACACTTTATTTGGGCTAAAATTTTTAAAGTTCATATTTATGAATTTTCTATTGGTATGGGTCCCATTATTTTTACTCATAAAGGCAAAAAAGATAAAATAGATTATAATATAAGAGCAATACCTATCGGTGGTTTTGTATCAATGGCGGGTGAAGTTTATGAAGATGATGAAAAGATTCCTAAAAAATCTTTTATGTGTAATAAGCCTTGGTATCAAAGAGTTATTATTTTAGTAGCAGGTGTTGTCAATAATTTCTTGCTTGCTTTATTATTTTTATTTATTAGTTCCCTAATTTGGGGTGGAACAATAAATTTACCAGAGGTGCGAGAAGTAGTAGAAGGTTCACCAATGGCGGAAGCAGGTATAGAAAATGGCGATAAAATTTTAGAAATTAATGGCCGTAAGGTATCTAATTGGGATAAAGCTCAAATACTTCTCATTATGGAAAGTGAAGATAATATTTATGAATTTAGAGTAGAACATGAGAGTGGTGAAGTTGAAAATATTAAAGTTGAACCTGAAGTAACAGTCGATGAAGAAACCGGAGTTGAAACTAAAACTTTTGGGGTTTATATCAAACAAGAAACTATGACTGGTTTATGGGGTGGAGTTAAATATGCTTTTCAAAAATTTGGTAGTATTGTCGAGTCGATGGCTCTAACTATTGAAGGTTTATTTACTGGTAAGATTTCTCTTCAAGCATTATCTGGCCCAGTAGGTATGTATGAAGTAATTGATCAGTCTATTGGTTATGGTATTTCTTATATGATGTATATTATAGCATTTTTATCAATTAATGTAGGATTCATTAATATTTTACCATTCCCAGCATTTGATGGAGGTCATGTTCTATTCTTAATTATTGAAAAAATTAAAGGTAGTCCAGTTAATTCTAAATTTGAAAGTATTTGTCATTTAATAGGTTTTGCCTTACTATTCTTACTCATGATTTATATAACAATTCAAGATGTTATTAGATTCTTTTAAATAGTATTGTATTAAAAAAATATATATGATATGATTAATAAAAAGAAAGGAGTTGAGTTTATGGCGAGATTTTGTCCAAATTGTGGAAATGAAGTTGCGGAAAACAGTAATTTTTGTACTAAATGCGGAACTAATTTAGGTAATAGTGATAACACTAAGAATGGTAGTACTGTTATAATTAATAATTATAATACAACAAATAATAGTGGAATAAAGATACCCGAAAGAAATATCGTTACTAATGTAATTTTTACTATTTTGACTTGTGGCATTTATGGAATTTATTGGTTTATTTGCCTAACTGATGATGCTAATATTGTTAGTGAAGAAAATGATACATCTGGAGGTATGGCTTTTGTATTAAGTCTAATTACATGTAACATTTATGGCATTTATTGGGCTTATAGAATGGGGCAAAAAATTCATGAAGCTGGTCAAAAAAGAAATATTGCTGTAGGAGATAATGCAATATTATATTTAATATTACAATTTGTTGGACTTGGAGTAATAAATTATTGCTTAATGCAAAATGATTTAAATAGGTTTTCTAAATGAGTAATTTAAGTAATAGAGTAAAAATAGTAATATTTCTATTTTTACTCTTGTTTTATTTTTTTATTAATAAATTATTTAATTTTAGCATTCCTTGTCCGATTTATTATATTACTCACTTTTATTGTCCAGGCTGTGGTATAACTAGAATGTTTTTTGCAATATTACATTTAGAGTTTTATCAAGCATTTAGATATAATCCATTAGTATTTATTCTACTTATATTAAGTATTATTTATTTAATAATTAAGTTTATATTAAAAAAGTTTAATATAAATATAAAAATACCAGAATATATTTGGTATATATTACTTGTTATTATTATAATTTATGGTATACTACGTAATATTCCAGAGTTTAGTTGGTTAGCTCCAACAGAAGTGTAAAAACTATTTACAAGTGATAAATTAAATGGTATAATTTAATTGCTGGTGGATATAATATATATGTAGATATTATATCTACTACGGGACTGATAACTCTAGTTATGATATACTAGTTCTTTCTTGGTTTGAGGTCCCGCCTTCGTGTAGGAGCCACGCTCCGCTTCAAAAGGCAACCGTTTGGTTGCTTTTTGAATGCTACAATTTTTTCTTATCTAGTTCTTTTATAATTATTCACATTTTTAT
>UREA01000052.1 GCA_900546715.1 uncultured Mycoplasmatota bacterium
TTTATTGATATATCATTACTTACATTAAATTGTAAGTTATCTGGTGTATCTGTATCAACACCTACATTCCCAGTTGCAGGTTCCCCTATTTGATTTTGAAAAAAAGCATAAGTTATACCTACCACTAAAACAATTAATATAGCGACCCCCAAAATAATTAATGTTATTTTTCTTCTATCAACTTTATTTTCTTCCATAATCATCTATCCTTACTATATTAATAATATCATGTCTATTAGGCATTTTCAAGTAGAAAAAAGAAAAAAGAATAGATTACCTATTCTTCTATCATATCAACATTTACTTGACCTCTAAATACTTTACCTTGATCATAATTTTGTTCTTCTCCAGTTCCATGTAAAGTAAAGTTAATAACATATTCTTGGGTAGTATTTGCAGGTATTGCTACTCTTGTTGCAAATGTATAATCACTTTTTGGAGCAGTTATCCAATCTTGATTAAATCCACCATTAGTACTTGTTACTCGATACCAGAAATTATCACTTGTAAATGTATTTTCTAAAATTGTCCAATTGATATTATAATATAGTGTACGATTTGTTGTATTTTGAATACTAAAGCCAATACTTGGAATAGTAGTATTTACCCCTTCACCTACTTGATCATCTGGATAAATATTTTCAGCAACAACATCATCAGTACTGTCATATATAACAATTAAATCTGCAGTAGTAAAGTCCATTCCGCCATCACCATCTTCAGAAGTGCCACCGCCATTATCATCAATACTAACATTAGTACAATTACTATCACAGACATTATCCTTATCAGTATCACAGTTTATATCACAAACTCCATCACCATCAAGGTCTAAGTCCAAATCTTTTATTCCATCACCATCAATATCTCTATCAAAATCTACAACACCATCGCCATCGATATCAACATTTAAATCTGGCCAACCATCATCATTAGTATCGCAATTTATATCACAAACTCCATCACCATCAGTATCTTGATTAGTTGGATTAAATATTGTATCATCTTCAAGTAAAATATTGAATATTGGTTTTCTATTTCCACGATAATCAATATTACGATCAGGTTTACCATCTTTATCAGTATCACAATTTATATCACAAATATTATCATCATCTAAATCAATATTTAAATCTGCAATACCATCACCATCTAAATCTTGATTAAGTTCTAATCTTGCCAAATATTCCACACCCATATAAGTTGCAAAACCACCAATAAGCAAAAAAGCTAAAGCAAAAAGAATAAATAGAGCTAAATTGTTACTTTTCTTAAATGTAAATATTAACTTACTACCTAGTTTTTCTACTCGAAGTGACGCCGGCAAATAAGTTTCATTATCTTTTGCATCAAAAGCAATATTTAATACTTTATCAATATGCTTTTTAGTTACTTCTATTTCGCCTTCATATATTAAATCGAGAGTTTCTTTAATTTTTGCATCTTGTTTTTTACTATCTAAAACTAAAAATTCTTTTAAATTTATTTCTTCTCTTCGATTACTTTTCTCGATTTTTACTTCTTCATCTTTTTTCTTTTTTGCCATACTCTCACCTTCCTATTTTAATAATGAAAATGCTTTTTTACTTCTATTAGAATAAGTTTCAAAGAAATCTTTATAAGCATTATCAATACTACTAAGAATCTTTTCTTTCCTCTTACTTGCTTCCTTAAATTCTTTATTCACTAAAGATTTAAATTCTTTTGTTGAAATATTACCTGAAAAGACAAAATCATTAATTAATTTACTTATTATTGCTTCATTATAAACTGTATCTTCTTTATCTTCATGAACTTTTAAAGCATCACTTTCAATAAAGAATGCCAAATCATATTTATCTTTAATATTAACATCTTTACTTTCTTTAGTCTCTTTAACAATAGATGTCATCGGTACAATGTTATTTTTTTCCAAATATTCCCATAATTCTAAAGCTTTAATAAAATTTGGTTCTTTTAAAATAACATTAGTCTTTCTAATTGGACTTCTAACAGGACTACTTTCTTTTAAGCTTTTAATAAACGTTGAATTACGAAAAGCCCCTAAAACATCTCTAATATGTTCTATTCTCTCTTCAATAGTATGTCCATCTTTCTTAGTATTTACCTCATCATTAATATTACTTTCTAAATTTAAACTAACTTTAAATTCTCCATTTTTTGTTTTAGTAACTCCACTATATGTTACAGCACTATTAATTTTTGCATATGATTTTTGATCTGATTCATTTAATTTATTTTGAACAAACATATACAAATTATCAACAAGGGATTTAATAAATCTATTTTCATATAAATCTACTGTTTCTTCCCGATATACATTTAATAGTTTAAGAGGAATTACAGTTCCATCATCATGAACTTCTTGAATTAAATTCGTATTTTGCGCTAAATGTCTAATAGATTCTTCAGTTACAACTTTAGCTTTTTCAATTGGTACAATGTTTTCTTCTTGAACAATAAATCTTCTCGGATTACGAATAATATTATCAAGGTAAGGGATACATTCTTCAATCATATCCATCCAAGATGTATCACTTACCTTTTTTTCGATATCTTGTACTACTCTAATATCCGAATTTGTTGTTTCAATAAACTTTGTAATAGCTTCTTTATTTAAATTATTTATATAATCAGTAATATTCATCTATATCACCTAAATTGTTTTTTTCAAACGAAGTAAATATGCTTTACATTCTGGAGTTTTATCAGTACCAAATAATTTTTCAAGATAAGCAATAAGTCCATCAATTTGATCTTTAATATATGCTAAATTTAATTGTTCAAACTTTCTTAAAATCTTATGAGCAATTAAGTAATCTATTGCAGCAACTTCATCTCCCCCACAAGCAACAAATGCTGGAACAAATTCTTTTAATTGTTTAACAATTCTATTACCAAAAGCAAGTCTAAAGTGATCAATTACATATCTATCAAGTTGAGCAACTTTTTCTAGAGTTTCATCACTTACCGGATGTTCTTCTGAAGCTTTAATGAATTGTTCTTCAAAATACTTATAACTCATCTTAAGAGGTTCAGTATCTGGAGCTTCAAATTCTTCACACTTATCATCAATTGCTATTGGCATAGCTCTATCATACACTTTATCAGTAATCATAAATGTTGAGTCATCGTTGTTAATTGTCCCAATGTACCACATATTTTCAGGAATTTTAAGTTTTCCTTCATCTAATTTTTCAGGGTCATTTGGCCAAACATTAGGAACTAATTCTACAACCCAATCCTTTTTATTTGGAAGTTCCAAAATAGATAACATTTCTGCAAAGTAATATTCCACACGAGAAATATTCATTTCATCAAGTAATGTTATATACACTTCATCAGTATATTGTGCTTCATACATTTTTTCAAGAATTTCAGTTTCATTAAATTTCTTTGTAAATTCATTGAAATAACCAAATATTTCAGTAGAGTCTCTCCATGAAGGTTGAACACTAGCAACAGTTGTTTCATTTTTAGTAAATTCTCCGAAAGCATAAGCAAGTGAAGTTTTACCAGTACCAGAAATACCTTCCAAAATTATTAACTTATTTGATGCAAATGAAGCAATAAACAATCTTATTAAATGGATATCATAATAAAGATGTAGGCGTGAAGCTGAGAAATTTCTAAACGTATCACATAAATCTTTCAAGTTATAATCATTATGTATTTCCTCAGGTGTAGTATCTTTAAATTTAGCATCAACACTACTTAATTTAAAGAATCTACTTTCTCCTTCTTTTAATTCATTTTTAATATTACCTTCTTCATCATATTCTACATTTCCAAATTCATCAGTAATTTCTGAAAACTTAGCATTTTGTTTTTTTAATTTTAAAATTTCTCCATTCAAATTTTCAATTTCTTCAATTAATCTATCTTCTTTCTTAACATTTCTACGATATTTAACATATGTTTTAATACTCTTATAAACTAGAAATATTATTAAAGCAAATAAAGCTAATAACAAAATAATCGACAAAATCATTACTACTAGCCCCATACCAGTTAAATCACTTTTATAATCATTAATTACAGTAATGTAATTAACAAAATTAAACATTTGCCCAATACCCCCGGCAATACCTTTCAAAATATTTAGTAAACCTTCAAAGAAAGGTTCCATAAACTGTGTAAAAAATTCTCCATAAACATTCATAATTAATCCTCCTTATTCTTTATTACAAACTTAATATTATTTTTATTCCACTCATACATATTCTCTTCATTATTCTTTAAAAACTCATTATTAACAATTATTTCCATATCATAAGTGAATATATCTGAATTAACATTTTCCACTTCATCATATTCATAAATAATTCTTAAGCCCATTTTTCTCGCTTCATTTAATAAATCATTATATTCCGCTTCATCCTTAGTATTAACAAGCAATTTCATATAACTTTTTATATATCCATTATCAAAGTTCTTAAGTAACCCTGGCCTTTTCTTTAATATCTTATTAACAGGTACTAAATAATTAATCATTTCCCTATTACTAACTAATTCTTCTAATATATCAACTGTAAGAAGTTCATAAGACATATTCAAAAGCTTATACTCATAATTTTTAGCAACCTCATTTACTAACTTTTCATCAAACTCATTAATCCCTGGAATCTGATATTTAAAATCAAATTTATAATAAAGTGGTTCACCAGTATACAAATAATATTTATTTTGCCAATTTTCATTTTTGAAATATTCAAAAGCTTTCTCATCTTCTTTAATATTTCTCTTTATTTGTTCGAACAATGCATTAATATTCACTTTATCATTATTATACACTTTCAAAATATTTGTTTTCTTTAAATACAATAAAAGATATTTAAATTTATTTTTAGTATCAACATAATTACCATCAACTACATTACAAGCAAAATCTAAATAACATGATGTACAAATAAGAACCGACAATAAGAAAGTCTCATCTTTATATGTCTTTAAAACTCCTAAATTGTTGTTGTCCTTACAATAATCAATAATTGATTTTAAAACATTATTAATATTGTCATTAGAATATTTGATAGGATTATCTCTATTAGCGTTGTTTTCAAAATAATATGTATTTGCATATTTTTCAATAACACCTTTAGCTAGCCCCTTAAATTCTTCCTTATTCTTCCATAATTTATTATCTTCGACTTTGATAATCTCTTCTAGTATTTTGGTATACTCAAATAAATCCTTTTTCTTCTTTTCTACATATTTATCGATAACATTTAAACTCACTATCTATGTCACCTAACCTATCTTAATAAATTATACCAAACAAAAAAATAGATTGCAATAAACATTATCTATTTTTTTTAAAATTACATTATTTTTTAACACACTTTGTATTTTTACTTACTTCAAGTCTTACATATTTTCATTATTTTACATATTCTTCCATATCACTTAACCAGCTTTTATTTAAAATCTTCAAAAGATATCCTCGAAACAAGGATATCTCTTTTAATTTTTAACCAATAGTTCATCTAGTTCACTTATACTTAAATTAGCACATTTAGCTACGACATTTTTATCTACTCCAGCATCTATTAGCCTTTTAGAAAAACTTATTTTTTCTTCAGCACGTCCTTCATATTTAGCATTGCGAACTTCCGAATCAAAATGATTAAGCAGATCTTGATTTTTAGGGTCTCCTAAAAATTCACGGACATAAGCAGCTGCTCTTTTTGCTTTTTCATCTATAGTCATTGATTTACCACCAAATTATTTAAGTCTTTAAAATCTAGTCCAGTATATTTGTTTATCATTTCCAATGATAAACCATCATTTAACACTTTCTTAGCTGTTTCAAGTTTATTTTAAATAATACTTAATTCATGTAAATCTTCATCGTTTAAACCAGTAGATTTCATTATTAAATCTTTGGTTATACCA
>UREA01000053.1 GCA_900546715.1 uncultured Mycoplasmatota bacterium
ACGATTGATAGAATGAACCACCACCACCACCAGCAACAATTACTCTTGCATAAAAAGAATCATCATTAAATCTTATATCTGTACCGCCGCCACCAGCACCACCGCGATATCCGGCATTACCGCCACCATTAGTACCGCCGCCACCAACTGCAGTATCGCTTTTTGTAGTTCCATATGAGCCTTTACCACCAGTATGAATATAAAGAACATCATTTTCATTTAAATATACATAGCCTTTAGAATAACCGCCTTTACCACCTGGAACAACTGATTCATTATATGAACCTCCTTGAGCCCCCCAAACTTCAAGTAAATAATATCCAGTTTTAGGAATTGATAATTCCTGTACTTTATTAGAATAACTAAATGTTCCATTAAATATAAAATTGTTAGTTTTCAAAATTGCAGATGTCTTACCACTAGAATCAATAGCATAAGCTGCAAATTGATAAATCTTACCATCTTCAAGATTGAAAGTATAACTTGGGGATGTTGAATTAACAAAAGTATCTCCATTATCACTAGAAAAATAATACATTGTAGGAGTTGTTCCTATATTACTATTTATCAAATCAATTGTAAATTGACCATTATTATTAGTTACATTCATACTCTCAAGGATTGGTCCACTTGCAACATCAAGATAAGCAACACAACTTGTTCTACTTGTTGCTGCAACAACAACTCTTTGATTATCTAAACTTAAAGTCGATGTTCCTGTACAACTTGATTTTTCACTATTCAAATCATAGTAATAATTGCTTGGAATTGTATCTGCTTCATAATAAGTTGGGGAACCACTCTTAGCTTGTAAGAATATCTTTAGAGCAATATCCACATTTAAGGCATCCATATAAACATCACATTCAGCTTTACCTGTTGCTTCAACACTAAATAAATTATCTGCTGCTATATAAGAGACAGTCGCATTGCTTGTACAAGTTGTTTTTTCTTGATTTAGTTCATAACCAATTGATGGCATAGTTGTTGTTTCAAGTATTGTATAATTTCCTGTACCTTCACCAGTTGTCGCATCAACATTTTCAGCATGAACTCTTAAGGTTATATCTAGATTTGCTGTTGAATCAAAATACATATAACAAACATCATGTCCATAAGCAGTTATATCTGCTTCAAAAGTATTTGGATCATAATTAATTACTGAGCCATTAGTACAATAACTTTTGGCCGAATTATATTCATAACCGGCCTCAGGAATATATGGATATAATACATATTCTCCTTCTATAGCAGTACCATAATTTTCATTATCAATGTTCTCAACTCCATCAATTCTATCTTCTACCATTACTCTTAATTCAATATCAGCAATATCACCAGTTGAACCACCAACAATTGGAGTTACAGCTTCAACTTGATAAAATGCATAAGTTACAAAAATCGAAATACACGCCAAAAGAATTACCACTACACCACCAATTAAAGGAATGCGGTATTTTTTTACTTGTTCAGTTATATCTTTATTAAATAACTTTTTTATATCATTAACATATGTATTTATTTTATCTTTCATATGCATCTTACCTATCCTATACTAATTTTAATGTATTATCCCTTTAAAGTCAATTCATTTAATAAATTTTTTAAAACATTTTACTATTTTTTTGTTATAATATATAATATTATTAAAGGAAGTGGTTTTATGTTTAATGGTAAATTAGTGCATTTTATTGGTATTGGTGGTATTAGTATGAGTGGTATTGCTTATATTATTCACTCTCTTGGTGCAAATGTTACTGGTAGTAATATTGTGGCAAGTGATGTTACTGACAAACTTATTAGTGATGGCTACAATGTCCAAATTGGACATCACCCTGAAATGATAAAAGATGCTGATATCATTGTTTATACGGCAGCTATAAAAGAAGATGATCCCGAAATTATTGAAGCAAAAAAATTAAATAAAGAAATATATGAAAGAGCAGTATTTTTAGGTAAACTTTCTAAACATTATAAAAACACTTTATGTATTGCAGGTACTCATGGTAAAAGTACTACGACTGGCATGGTTTCACTAATATTTTTAGAAGCTAAACTTAACCCTACTATTCAAATTGGAGCTATGCTAAGTGAAATTAATGGTAATTACTATGTTGGTGATACCAATTACTTAATCATTGAAGCATGTGAATATGTTGATTCATTCTTACATTTTTATCCAACTGGCAGTATTATCACTAATATTGATGATGATCACTTAGATTATTTTAAAAACTTAGATAATATTAAAGCATCTTTTAACAAATTTGTTAATTTAATGCCAAATACTGGCATACTTGTTAAAAATAATGACGATGCCAACTCTTCAAATGTTGAAGAAGGTTTTAGTGGTAAAGTTATAACTTATGGTATTAATAAAACATCTGATTATGTTGCTAAAAATATTACTAAAAACGATTTAGGACATTATTCATTTGATATTTATAAAGATGATGCACTACTTACGCACATTGATTTGAAAATTAATGGTAAACATAATGTTTATAATGCTCTAGCAGCTATTGCTCTATCCCATGAATACATAAGTGATATAAATATTATAAAAGCGGGATTAGAAAAATATCATGGCGTTGGTAGAAGATTTGAATACCTAGGCAACTTTAATGGCGCATATTTATATGATGATTATGCGCATCATCCAACGGAAATAAAAACAACAGTTGACTCTGTTAAAAGTGTTAAACATAATCATGAATATGCTATATTTCAAGGACATACTTATTCTCGAACTAAAGAACATTTAGATGAATTTGCAGAAGTCCTAGCTAATTTTGAAAATGTTATTATTGCTCCAATATATGCCGCAAGAGAAACGAATACATTTAATGTTTCAGAGAGTATGTTAGTTGATAAAATAAAGGCGAAAAATAAAAATGTAATTTATTTAGATACTTATGATAAAATAAAAGAATATATAAAAAACAATGTTCATGAAAAAGATTTAGTTATATCTATTGGGGCTGGAGATGCCAATAAAATAGTTAAGGAATTAGTTTCAAACTAATTCCTTTTCTTTTAAAAAATCACGATATTCTTCTAAAATTTTAATTATTTCCTCACTACTTTTACACTTACAAATATTATTTTTAATTTCTTTATTTTCTGGTAATCCTTTTAAATAATTTAGTAAATGTCCCCTTATTTCTAAAACAGCTTGGGATTCGCTAGTATTTTCTATTAATTTATTTAAATGATATTCCATCATATCTATTTTTTCATTAAATCCAACTTTTTTAGGTAAAGCGCCCTTATCTAAATAATCTACACATTCTTTGATTAGCCAAGGATTTCCCATTAGTGCTCTACCAATCATTACAGCACTGCACTTAGTATCATCTAACATTTTTTTAGCATCATAACAACTTTGAACATCACCATTACCAATAACTGGAATAGATACATTTTTAACAACTTCCTTAATTATATTCCAATCAGCCTTACCACTATAACCTTGAGCACGCGTGCGAGCATGAATACTTAGTGCTTTAGCTCCAGATTCTTCAATTATTTTGGCCACCTCTACAGCATTAATGTGTTCAGAATCCCAGCCACTACGAATTTTTACAGTTACAGGCACATCTACTGCTGCAACTACTTTTGTAACAATCTCTCTAATTAACTCCGGATTTTTTAAAAGAGCTGAACCTCCACCAGATTTAATGGCAATTTTAGGAACTGGACAACCCATGTTTATATCAATAAAAACATTAGGATACAACTCAATAATAATTTTGGCAGCTTCGGCCATAGTATCAGGATTAGAACCAAAAAGTTGCACTCCAACAGGAATAGTTATTTCATCAATTCCTTTTAACATTTCTAAAGTTTTAGCATTATTTCTAATAATTGCTTCACTACTAATAAGTTCAGTAAAAGCTAGACCTACTCCCAACTCCTGTGCAATAGAAATAAATGTCGGATTAGAAATACCCGCCATTGGAGCTAAAACTATCCCATTTTTAATCTCAATATTTCCTATATTCCATTTCATAATGACCTCTATGGTTCTACCCTATTTGGTCCTCGGAATATAAACATTGTTTCTTTTAAAGATTCGGTTTCTAGTAACAACATAGTTAATCTATCAACGCCAAAAGCAAAACCACCATGCGGAGGACAGCCATATTTAAAAAATTCTAAATAAAATTTGACATCTTCTCCCAAGCCTTTTTCTTTAGCTTGATTACATAATATTTCATAACGGTGTTCTCTTAGAGCTAAAGTTGTTGTTTCGCAACTTTTCCAAATAAGGTCTGCACCTTGTGGTATTCCATTTTCTCTTTTGTGATAAAAAGCTCTTTTCTTAGCACTAAAATCCGTAACAAAAACAAATTCATGACCATATTTTTCTTTGATGTATTTAGAAGCTAATTTTTCAGATTCAGCATTCATATCTCCGATGTCTTCATAATTCATTTTAAAATTATATTCACTCTCTAAAACTTGATATAATTCTGCTAATTTGATTCTTGGAAAAGGTTTTTGAGGAATAACAACATCAACATTAAATACTTTTTTTATTTGACTCTCATATTTTTCTTTTACTTTCGTTAAGCCAGCAATAATTAAATCTTCTTCAAAATCCATTAATTCCTCAAGAGAATCTATATAGCTCATTTCAATATCAAATGAAGTAAATTCTGTTGCGTGGCGATAAGAATTAGAATTTTCTGCTCTAAACGCTGGAGCTATTTCAAATACTTTTTCAAAACCACTGCACATAGCCATTTGTTTATAAAATTGGGGACTTTGAGCAAGATATGCCACTCTATCGAAATATTTTAGTTCAAATACCTCAGACCCCGATTCACTTGCAGCACTAATGATTTTAGGAGTATGAATTTCCAAAAAACCACGATTTATTACAAATTCTCTAAAAGCATTAATTAAACAAGTTTGCACTTGAAACATTAAGGTATTCTTTTCGCTTCGCAAATCTAAGAAACGATAATTTAATCTAGTATCAATTAAGGCACTATTACTATCTTTATAATTTATTGGTAGCTCTTCTAAACATTTGCTAGTAACCAAAATATCTTTAGGTATTAATTCCATACCATTTAGCTTTACCTTTTCATTTTCAAGTAATGTTCCAGTTATTTTAACTGTACTTTCAACAGTCAAATTAGAAACAATTTCATTTAATTTACTATTTTTCTCATTCTTTTCAATAGTTACTTGAACTTTACCCGTAATATCTCTAATAACTAAAAATTGTACATATTGTAAGTCTCTGATATTATCGACAAATCCTGCAATTGTTATTTCCTCATTAAAATAATTGTGTAAATCTTTAAAACTTATCTTTTTCATATATCCCTCCATTAAAAAAACAGTTACTTTCCCCAAGGGACGAATAACTGTTAATCCGCGGTACCACCCTAATTATTATATAAAAATATATAATCACTTTCTAAGATAACGGTTTAACCGACTTATTCTACTAATTTTTCAAATAAGTAGCTCATAGGTGTCTTTCATTTGCCAATTATGTTATTTTCCACCAAACAATAACTCTCTATTATGATTTAACAAATTACTCTTCCTAGTCTTTGCTGATAAAAAGATTATAGCATATCAATTAATCTTTGTCTAGCAAATGTTATAGCTTATTTTTCATCTTCAATTAATTTTTCATTATCTACATATTTATAAGCTAAATTGTTTTGCTTAGTAATAACTGGCTTTCCTAATTTTTCTTCAAGGTTATCTTTAGCCACTTTGGCAACATTACCACCAGCTTTAGCCATTTCTTTATTTTCTTTTAAACCATGTGGTTTGTGTGTTTTTACAAGCTCCCTAGTAGCAATTTCTCCTAAATCTGTAAGAGCTACTTCTAAATCAGACATATTATCTCT
>UREA01000054.1 GCA_900546715.1 uncultured Mycoplasmatota bacterium
AAATTCAACTGGAATTATGTGAATAACTAAATTCTGGTTGCATACATTAAAACTGGAATTTACTTTTTCACTTCACACAAATTATAAAATTGCAAAAAAATAGTGAAAAGTAGTTGACAGATAGTAGCTATATATGATATATTATATACGCAAGGAAAAAATGGTAATACATTTTTACGTGGGGGGCGTCTTAGTGAGGCCGCCCTAATTTTTATTTTTTAATATAAAACCGATTCCATTTGAGAATCGGTTTTATGCTTATAAAAGAGGATGTAAATAAATGAAGTGTAGTGGAAGTATTAACAGAAAATCCTTATTATATAAAACTGGTGTAGAATATGGAGATTATACAGTAAATCATGTTCAAGGATGTTTTCATGTTTGTCTTTATCCGTGTTATGCTATGATGATGGCTAAAAGATTTGGTACTGTAAAAAACTATGATGAATGGATTAAACCTAAAATAGTTGATAATGCAATAGAATTATTGGAAAAAGAATTACCAAAATTAAAAAATAAAATCAAAAGTGTTCAATTATGTTTTACTACTGACCCATTTATGTATCAATATGAAGATATAAAAGAACTATCAATTAGTATTTTAAAATTAATTAATAGCTATAATATTCCTTGTACTGCTCTAACTAAAGGAGTGCTACCTAAGGAACTAGTTGATTTAAGTAAGAAAAATAGTTATGGTATTACTTTAATTTCTCTAAATGAATCATTTAGAGAAACTATGGAGCCGGGTTCAGCTCCATATAAAGAAAAAATTGCAAGTTTAAAATATCTTCATGATAATGGATGTAAAACTTGGGTTAGTATTGAACCTTATCCAACTCCAAATTCTATAGACCAAAATTTGGATGATATCTTAAATGCTGTAGCATTTACAGATAAAATTATTTTTGGTAGATTACATTATAATAAAAAAGTATCAGAATATAAAGATTATAAGAAGTTTTATAATAATATGGCAAATAAAGTAATTGAATTTTGTAATAGAAATAATATAGAATATCATATTAAAAATAAAACAATAACACCATAAATATATGTTTTTACACTTAGTTGAAAAAGTCCCTCGAATTTCGACCAAAATAGCAAAAAAGTGGGTCGAATTTCGACCAAAATGGCAAAAAAGTGGGTCGAATTTCGACCAAAATAACAAAAAAGTCCCTCGAATTTCGACCAAAATAGCAAAAAAGTGGGTCGAATTTCGACCAAAATGACAAAAAAGTCCCTCGAATTTCGACCAGAGTATTGATTTTTTTGCGTATTTATGCTATTTTTTATATGGAGGTAAAAATCATATGGAAAGATTGTTTTATAAAGAGTTAGAAGAATGGAGTAAAAATTCAATAGAATATCCCCTTTTAGTAGTTGGAGCAAGACAAGTTGGTAAATCTTATATTATTAACAAATTTTGTAAAGAACATTTTAAAAATGCTATAACAATAGATCTTATGAAAGATACAGAGTTAATAACGATTTTTAAAGAAGACTATTCATTTGAAAATAAAGTATCTGTTTTAGAAACAGTATTAGGTCAAAAAATAGATGGAGAAGATACCATTTTGTTTGTGGATGAAGTTCAGGAATCAGAAGAATTTATTGAAGCTTTAAAGTATTTTAATGAAAGTGATAAAACCTATAATATTATTTGTGCTGGGTCTTTACTTGGAGTTGCACTAAATAAATACAAGAAATCTTTTCCGGTTGGTAAAGTAATTAAAAAATATATGTATCCATTAAATTTTGAAGAGTTTTTAATGGTAACGAATAATGCTCAATATATACCATTAATAAAAAAAGCCTATAAAACAAATGAAAAATTATCTTATGTTATTCACAAAACTCTTTTAGGATTATTTAACAAATACCTTTTTCTTGGTGGCATGCCAGAAGTCATTCAAAATTTTATAGATAATGATTGCGATTTAATTAAAGTTAATAAAGAAATAATAAAAAAGATAGTAGATGCTTACATTGAAGATATGGGAAAACATGTAAGTTCTCCAAAAGAAACATTAAGAATTAGAACAATATATAAAGATATACCTGGTCAATTAGCAAAAGAAAATCAAAAATTTACTTTTGCTAATTTAGAGGGTGATAAAAATTCTAAAAAAAGAGATTATGTAACTGCAATGGATTGGTTAGTCAATAGTAATTTAGTATTAAAATGTAAATCATTAACAACTCCATTATTTCCAATCGCAGGTTATGAAGATAAAGAAACATTTAAACTATATTTAAATGACTCAGGTATAATGAATTACAGGTTAAATATTCCAGCTTCAGCTTTAGTTCAAGATATAGATTTTCCATATAAAGGTGTAATAATTGAAAATTATGTTGCAGCTGAATTAAACAAAAGTAGTATTGATTTGTTTTATTGGTCAAGAAAAGGTAAAAACAAAGGAAATGCAGAAATTGATTTTATAATACAAGATGATATTTATATTATCCCAATAGAAGTAAAATCAAGTAATAATGTTCAATCAAAAAGTTTAAAAGTGTATGATGAAACATTTAATCCTAAATATTCTATTAGAATATCTTCTAAAAATTTTGGATTTGAAAATAATATAAAATCAGTTCCATTATATGCCGTATTTTGTATAAATCAAGAAATTTAGTCCATATTATATATGGAGGAAAACATTTATGAAAAATGCACAATGTGATAGTTGTAAGGATGCCTTATTTGGAGTAGCTTATATTGATCCAGATAGTGGCATATTATGTAGTAAAATTGATACAGATATGGAACTTCCTAAGGGTAAGAAAATTCTTGCTCCAAAAATATGTACTAAATGTGGAACAACAGAATGGAAGACAATTGATAATTAAAATAACTAGAAACACTTGTTTCTAGTTATTTTTAAATGAAAAATTATAATAATGCAATTTATGCCTTAAAATCAAGGCCTAAACATCTTCTTTTCACATTTTCCGGACAATTATGATACAATTTTTCACATTTTTCCTAAAATTAATAATAAAAATTATATAATTTTAGTTATTTTTTCTTAAAGAAATATTCTATATCAATATCTAAAGAATCTGCTATTCTGCCTAATACAGCAATTGTAATATGTTTGTTTCTATTCTTATTTTCAATATCACATATATATTGACGAGATACACCTGAAAGGTCAGCTAAATCTTGTTGCGTTAAATTCTTTGCTATACGATATTTCTTTATATTAGCCCGTACTATTTCATAATAATATTCATCATCATGTATATATAGTTCAGCCCTCATGTGTACCACCAGCCTATATATATTTTTCTTGTTTTTTGTTATTTTTTATATAGGCTCGTAGCGGCTAGGAGGACAGTATGACTAACAAGAAAAAATATATATTATTTGGAGTAATAACAGTAATACTAGTAGTAGCATCCAATGTTACCTTATCGCTTACTTTATTTAAAAATAATGATAATGAAGTATATAAAAGTAAAGATATACAAAAAAGACCTGTTAATAATGGATTCTTAACATTAATGATTGAAACAGGAGCTAATACTGGAAAGTATCAAGAATCAACAAGTGGTAATTGGCCAGGAGATGACTATGAATTTAATTCAGAACTAAGCGCTTGTGAAAGAGGAGGAGAATTATTATGGGATAATGAGTTAAATATTGTAAAATTAATAACCGATTCTTCTGATAAATGCTATGTTTATTTCGATAAGAAGCCTATAACATTAGCGTCCGTTTGTACTAACGGAGAAATTTTAAGTGATTGTTTAATAAAATATTATAATGAAGCAGGGGATATGAATGATGGTTTATATTATCATGATGCAGATTTGGAAAATGGTGCTGCAGATAACAGTTATAGATATACTGGAGCTAATCCCAATAATTATGTTTGTTTTGGAGAAGATTGTAATAATACAGAAAATTTATATCGTATTATAGGTTTATTTAATAGTAATGAAAATTATCAAGCCAAATTGATAAAATATGATTATACTACAAATCTACAAACAGGAACCGATGGTGCGTATGTTAATAATTATACTAGTGGAAATTGGGAAACAAATTATTATAAAGGTACCCTGTCATCAGATGAAACTCTAGTTTATAACTGGAATGTAAGTGGCAATCAAAATACATGGAGTATTTCCAATTTGAATAGCACTAATTTAAATGATAATTTTTTAAATAGTTTAGAATACAAGTTCAAAAATATGATAGTAAATAGTGTATGGTATGTAAATGGATTTAATAGTAATAAGGCAACAGCTAAAACTTGGTATTACGCAGAAAGTACAGGTGCAATTTATAATGCCAAAATAGGACTAATGTATGTATCAGACTATGGATTTGCAGCTAGTCCTGATTATTGGAGTATAAACATTGATCAATATAATAATTCAACAATCATTACTAATAATTGGATGCATATGGGGTTATATGAATGGACTCTATCTAGAGATTCCAGCACATCTAATAATGTTTTTAATTTAAATGTAAATGGCACTATAGATAGTGTTACAATTGGTACCTATGTAGGAGCCCTTAGACCAACTTTTTATTTAAATTCTGAGGTTTTGTATGTGGGCGGTGATGGTTCGAAAGAAAATCCTATAAAGTTAGATTATGAACCATCTACATCTACCTTAGTAGATTATATTTTGAATCAATATACAGAAGATGGAATAAATGGACTTTATTATCATGATGAACAAGGAAATTATACAAATTCAAATTTATAAGCAGGAGATAATTCATATAGATATGCCGGAGCACAACCAAACAACTATGTATGTTTTGGCTCAGATGCAACAACATGTCCCAGTGACAACTTATATCGAATTATAGGGTTATTTGATGAAGACTCAGACGGAATATATCAAGTAAAATTAATAAAATCAACATATGCATCTAGTGACTTATTGGGAACAAATGGAGATTATAATTCTAATAATAGATATCACTATAATGAATTATACAAAGATAGTTCTGGTGGCGATTGGGGAAAAAGTGCATTAAATACTGTAAATTTAAATACAAATTTTTATAATAGTTTTGATAAAAAATATCAGGACAAAATTTATGAAAACACATGGTATATTGGAGGATTTGGAGCAACTTATGAATTGGCTTAATGTATACTAATGAATATGGATACGCTTCACTTCCTGAAGCTTGGTCTACTTATTTATGGGATTATGATGAAACAAACTTAAATAACAATTGGATATATTCTGGAATTTTTGAATGGACAATGTCAAATATAAATTCTGGTTATCCGGGTCAAGGTAATATGATTAATGATTCTGGAAATGTTTCTGCTTCTGTAGCAACCAATATATGGGAATATGTAAGGCCTGTATTTTACCTTGCCGCCGATGTAGAATATTTTAGTGGATCTGGCACTCAATCGAATCCTTACAGGATTGTAGTTTAAATAGCTTTCTTTAAAGTTTTAAAATTAAGAGATACTACAAATAATATATTAATTATTTCTGCTATAACTATTGCTTCAAAAGTTAGGCCGGTATTCTATTCAAACTCTGATGTTCAATATGCTTCTGGTGATGGTTCTGAACAAAATCCTATAAGATTGGCTTAATACTGGACAGTTTTGATTAAGACTAGGTAGAATCGAGAAAAAATGGATGTAAAAGTGCGTCCGATAGTAATAAAATCCACTGATTGTATCAAAAATCAGTGGATTTTTACATGCTAAAACAAGGTA
>UREA01000055.1 GCA_900546715.1 uncultured Mycoplasmatota bacterium
TTTAACTTGGGGTAAGGGGAAGTCTGCCCTTTTTAGTATTTTTAGCTAATTTTTTTCAATTTTTATTTTTCAGATTAAACCTCTCATACTCTATATATATTATAACCTATTTTTCCAAAATAAAAAAGTCGATTTTCATCAACTTTTTTATTTTTAACAACATTTTTCGCTTATTAGTTTAAAGCATCTTTTAATTTGCTTCCAGCTTTAAATGATGCAACAGTCTTAGCAGGAATTTTAATTGTTTCTTTAGTTAATGGATTGATTCCTTCACGAGCAGCTCTTTTTTTAGCTGAGAATGTTCCAAATCCAACTAGTGAAACTTTTCCTTCCTTTTTAAGACCAGCAGTGATTCCTGCTAAAGTTGCGTCTAATGCACGAGTTGCATCAGCTTTAGTAAGTCCTGCTTCTTTTGCAATTAGTTCTACTAATTCAGTTTTAGACATTTTTTCATACCTCCCATATATGTCATCATTTGTAAAGCACATTGTCCTTACATATTAAGATTAGCAAAAAAGTGGGATAAAATCAAGAAAAAACAAGAAAAATGTTGTAAAATTTAACTATTTTTTGCCCTTTTTACTAGTACTTGACATATATATACAACAAATTAGGACAAAAATTTACTTAATTTACTTATATAATTCTTGATATTCTCTTGCAAGTATCCTAGAATCACTACAATATTCCATTATAAACTTATTACCTTTTTTACATATAATAATCCCTATTGTTTTATCTTGAGTTACTTTTCTTAAATTTTTATCAATATAATTCATATATACTTCAATCTGTCCAATATGTTCTTTTTTAAGTTCAGTTACTTTTAGTTCTACTACCACAAAGCAATTGAATTCATAATTATACAATAATAAATCTATATAGTTATAACTACTACCTATTTTAATTTTGTACTCATTTTCAACAAATGTAAATCCATTACCTAATTCTTTTAAAAATGCTGGAATATTTTCAAGAATAACCTTTTGTAATACTTTTTCAGAAATTATTTCTTTATTACTAGTATTTTTTATAATAATTGGTTTTTAACGAAATCAACTACTGATGTTTCCTTTGAAGAAATTAGTTTTTCTTTAGTTTTATCATCTAATCTTTCATACTCTTTATTTTTAATTCGTTCATGCAATTCTCTGTAAGACAAATTAAGATTTTCAGCCAAGTTTATATAATAATTAATTTCATTTTTATTTTTTAAAGGAAGTAATACCAATATGTGTGACCAACTCAATTGGTGTGGCATCGCCACACCTTTTTCAATCAACCAATAAAATTGGCGCATTCTTTTTAAATTTGACAATCCATATCCCTTTCCAATCTCAACGGTTAATCTTTTAGAATATTCACTTATAATTCCTTCACCATAATGTTTGCCGGCTTCACTAAGTAATTTTCCAACATTATAATAAGTAGTAAGATCACTTTTGTTTTTGCTATAATCTTTTACTTTTTTAGTTATTTCATTATTTATTAATTCATTTTTTATTTCACTATAATAATTCATAATTTCACCAGCTTTCATTTAAATATTATTTGATGTGATTTATCTATGCTAGCATAAACATTCATATAATGCAAATGACCAATTTTTAAAATTGAGGCTGTTTTTTGAAAAAAAGTTTCAAAAATAGCTTAAATTTTTAAAATTGGTAAAATTCTTTTTTTCAATAAAAAAACTATCGTTATATTACGATAGCTATCAATGTATTTGAACCCTTATTTACAATTTTTGAGACTGTTTCCTTTAATTTAAATCTCGTGTTTTCTGGCATCATATTAAGTTTAGCTTGGATTCCTTCTTGGACAATTGTCTCTAAACTACGTCCAAAGATTTCGCTTTTCCAAATGCTTGTTGAATCCGTTTCATAATCTTTCATTAAATGATTAATTAATTCTTTAGATTGTAATTCACTACCTATGATTGGTTCAAATGTTGATTCAACATCGACTTTAATCATGTGAATACTTGATGCCACTGCTTTTAGTTTTACTCCATACCTACTTCCTTGTTTAACTAATTCAGGAGTTTCAAGTTTTAATTCTCTTAATTGAGGATAAACTATACCATATCCTGTTGCTTTAGTCATTTTAATCGCTTCTTTTAAAGCATCCATTTCTTCTTTGTTTTCTGTGTATGATGCAAATATTTTTAGTAAACCAGCCTTTGTTGTAACTGTATCACCCATAATAGACTTTAATGTTTCTTTGTAAAGTTCATTTGTTGATTCTATGTTTATAGTGACAGTTCCTGTTGATGCATCAAGTTCACTAATATAAGCATTGGAGATAAATTCTGAATCATTAAAGTGTTCTAGTATATAATCGACATCTTTTATTTTTTCTACAGTTATTACACTTTCTCTGATTTTATCTAAATACTCTTTTTTTATTACATGTTCATTTGGTAAAACATGTACCCATTCAGGAATAGATACTTTTATATCTAATACCGGAAACTCATAAAGTGCTGTTTTTAATATTTCCATGATTTCTTTTTCATTCATGAGTTCCGCACTAATTGGAATTACAGGAACTTCGTAAGCTTCACTTAAAGATGTAGCAAGTTCTCGGGTTTCAGTATTGGTTGGATGAATAGAATTTAGTATTACTATAAATGGTTTACCAATACTTTTTAGTTCACTAACAACTTTTTCTTCCGCTTCAATATAAGAATTTCTCTTTATTTCACCAAAAGAACCATCAGTTGTCACTACAACACCAATTGTTGCATGATCTTTAATTACTTTTTCAGTTCCGATTTCGGCAGCCTCTACAAAAGGAATCGCATCCTCGAACCATGGACTTTTTACCATCCTTGGATTACCATCTTCATCAACAAAGCCATTAGCATCTGGTATAACATATCCTACACAATCAACTAGTTTGATACTTGTTTCAAATTCACCAACTTTGATTGTGGCCCCATTACTAGGAACGAATTTCGGCTCAGTAGTCATGATTGTTTTACCTTGAGCACTTTGAGGAATTTCATCTAAACAACGTTTCTTTTCATATTCATCAGTTATGTTTGGAACTACTAGATTTTCAATGAAACGTTTTATAAAGGTAGATTTTCCTGTTCTAACTGCTCCGACGACGCCGAGATATATTTCCCCATTACCCCGCTTTGCTATAGAAGATATTATTTTTTCTTTTTCCATAACACACCCATCTTTCGTTTATCTAGTTAATGGTATGTTAATGGTTCAAACTTTATGACATATATTCTTTATTTTAGATGCAGAAATATTTTTTTTGTTAAAGTAATATTAATGTTATAAAGCTGGAGCTATCCTTTGTAGATGTGTCCTTTCTTTATATGTATTCCTAATATTATATATAAGAACATTGTAAGAAGTTTATTAAGAATAACTTAAAGATACGGAAACTCCTGCCATTCCATCATACTTGTTTTGGACCCCAGTTGCAAAATTTACTACGTCTCCAAAACCATTATGAGAGATAAAGTAACTTTGTGATTCATCAAGTGTTACATCTGTAACTGCATGTTGATATGTTCCATAAGCCATTGCATATTGTGATGTTGCTACTACATTAGCACTTATATCAGTTTCAAATTCAGTTCCGCCGTTGACTAAATTCATTGATATACCAAATCCGTTGTCAGCTTTTCTAATGTTTGTTCCGTTTGGTGAATAATTAACCGATTGTACTGTTCCATTTTTAATATAAACTTGTGTGCCGTCTTGTGAACCATCAACAACATAAGCATCATCTACTCGCATTGCTGTAACATCATAAGATTGGGTTACTGGTGTAATAAGCCATTGAGTGTAAACTGTTAATCTGTAACCATTGTTTCCTAGTGATGCTTTAATAAATTTGATTCTTTTATATGTTGTTTGATAAGAACTGTCATAAGTATTAATTTCAGCACTTTCACGTATATCATCTTCAAGACTTGGATCTATTTCTTCATATATGTATGTTCCATTGGTTGTTTCTGTACCTTTATAAAGCTTTTCTTCTACTGTAACGTCGTTTTCGGTGTAAATAGCTTTTTCTTCTTCAGTCATTATTGAAATACGTGCATCTGAAAATATGCTTCTTAATTTATTGTAATCTTCTTCCGTTGTCGCTTTAACACTACCCACAAAACACAAAGTACATAATATTATAAAAGTTGAACTCACTTTTATAATATTAGATGTCACTACTTAAAAGCAACTACCTCCTTTCTACTCCACCAATACCATATCATAAGTGTTTAATAAATCTCAATAGAAAATGAATAGAATAACAACTCTACGTTTGTAGAGTTGCTAAGATTTCTTGATATTCATTAAGAATATAATCTATTTCAGAAGTATAATTTTCACAATCACCAATGATACATTCATATGATTTAGGACTTATATAATATTTGAAATTAATTTTAAGATTATTATTTTCATTAACACTAAAGATTATTCTATCTTTTTCTATATAATAATATGTTAAATATTTGTATTGATTGCTATTATACTCAACTACTAATGATTTATAAGTATCATCGTATGTAATATTTTTTATGCCATCTGTTTTAGTATAGGTATTGGTATCTTTATTATAAGTATAACCAATACTTTCTAATTTATCATTTGTATCACTTTCAAAATTTATTGTATCGATATCATTATTTATTTGTTCATTATTATAATTTAAATCTGTAATTATTTTGTTATCACTGTATGTTGGTAATGAATCATAATTTAATTCTGATTGATAAGTTGGATAAATTAATTTGTTATTACTGAAATAATCTTTAAAAATTATAGTAGTTTTATAATTGTGAATTTCATTATTAGTATCAATAATATTTATGTCTAAATGTAAATTCTTTTTCATGGAGTTAATAATATCTGATTTTAACACTGAAGGATAATCACTTAGTTCTTCAATAACTATGTCATCTAAATTATCGCTTTCGTAAATTATTACTTTTTCACCTATTACTAAAGTGTATAATTCTACATCAATGGACTTTATATCATAATCTATTTTAGTAATAGATATATTATCAATTAGTAAAAAGCTCCTAACCTTACTCTTTATAAAATATCCGCGTTCAATACTAACATTATCTCCACTATTGTAGTTTAAAGTATAAATATTTACAGCATTATAATTATTGATAAAGAATAAAAGTAATAATAGAAAGACAATGATAAATATAATAACTAGAATGTTATGCCATAAGAACTTTAAGAATTTGCCGATACATTTTAGGGAATATCTGATGTAATCTAATAAAGTTTTCTTTTCTAAAACTAAAGCGTTTGCTGAGATACCTAATTGATTACAAATTTTTCTAATACTTATTCCATCAGGTACTGATAAGCCATTCTCCCATTTAGAAATAGTTCTGTCAGATACACCTAGTAAATCTGCAAATTCTTTCTGTGTTAAATTATTATCTTCTCTAATCTTATTTATCTGATAAGCAAAACTCTCATCTTTCATTGCTTTCTTTTCTTCGGTGTTAGTTTTAATCTTTTTATTTGTATTTGTTTTCTTTCTTGGTTCCATATTTTTCACCGTAAACATCATATCATAAAATTTTATATTTGTGAATTATTTTTTCCAAAATTTGGTATTTTTAGTTTTAATTGACATCTATTTATCTATAATTTATAATAGAT
>UREA01000056.1 GCA_900546715.1 uncultured Mycoplasmatota bacterium
CTTTCATTTAAAAATCTCTCCTTTTCTTATTTTATCATAGAGAGATTTCTATTTACACAATTTTTTTTACAGACTCACTACTATTACAACAAAAGAAAATAATCTATTTTTTTAAATTTTCTTTTTCATCCAATAAATAAAACTCACCTTAACTGTCTATCATATTTATAAAGCCTTGAAATATCAAAATTATGTTTTATCCCTTTTTCATAAATAATTTCTTCTTTATTTTTTTCTAATTTAAAGCAATTATATCTTTTATATAATTTATTATTAATACAATCTAAGTAAAAACAATTTCCTAATACATCACTAAATTCTAAATAATCAGATTTATTTATTACTATATTTGTATTAATATTTATTAATTTAGCATTTTTACAATATATAACCTTATTCATATATCCAAAATCTATATCTTCTTGAAAATCTTTATTTTCATTTTGATATAATGTAATAATATTACTTTCATCTTGAACAAGTCCTAAAGACTTATCAAAATCAAAGCTATTATCCTCAGTTGATGTAATATTATAAACAAGTCTTGGGCCAAAGCATTTAGAATTATTATTTTCTTCTTCAAATACTAAAAATGTATCAAATGTAGGCATAAAACTTCTTCTATTTAAAAATGCATTAGTTATAAAATGTATCCTTCTTATCTTATGTATTTTCATTGTTCGATATTTTAAATTATCATATTTTTCTTGTAATATTTTAGGAATATCTTTTTTTCTTCAATATTTACAAATATTTCGATATGAAGTTTCCACTATTAGATTATATTCTTCTTGTGACACCTCCTTATCCTTATCTTCTTCTTCCAATCTTGCAAAACCTTCTGCTTCAATATCTCTTATTGTCATTTACAATCCTCCTTCGCGTTTACAAGAGAATTATATCATGACATTTTTAAATCTGTACCCCTAAATTGAAATTTATTGTCGTAAAATTACAAAATAAAAAGCATATTTATTATGCTCTTTAGTAGTATTACCTCTTCTATTTCTTCATTTAACTTTAAATATGGTTTAATTTCTACAAACAATCTCTCGTTGCTGGATTCATTTAATTACCACTATTAACATTATTCATCATCCTCATAATAATAGTCATCTTCTTCTAAATCTTCTTCTTCGAATGAAGTGGAATCATATTTATCTTCATCCACTAACTTTTGTTGCCAATCCTCTAAATTAGCAACTTTCTTTTTCTTACTATTTTCTTCTAAAAATGAAAATAGCCCAAACTCTTTAGAATCTTGTTTATTGTTACTATTAAATAAATTAAATAATCTCATAACTTTCGCCTAATTATTTTTTTCTAAATTTTCTTATTAATACTACAGCACCATAAATTGCACCAGCCATAATTCCTAATGCAATAATAGTATATATTACATCTTCTGTTTTACTATTTTTATCAACTATAATTTTATACTCTTGAACATCTCCATTTTCAGTAGTAACTTTTACTGTTATTTCATTTTCTCCTACTTTTAAATCTTCATTACCTATTATCTCAACACTACTATTTTCATCTTCTAATTCATATGTGATATTTAAACTATCAACACTATTAGTAGTGTTAATAACATCACTTATATAAGAATTAAATTTAACTTCTTCATCATCTACTTTAATTACAATATTAGTATTGTCACTTAATTCATCAACTTCTTCATTTCTTATTATATTTAGTTTATATTCTAATTCATCACCATTTTCAGCAATTACAACTATATTAACTACATTATCTCCAACAACTAAATTCATTGTTTCTTCATAATTTACAATTGCTTTATTATCATTTGGAATTACTATTATATTTACTTTATCTTCTAAAGTTTCATAAGTCATATTTTCACTAATTCCTATAAAATCATCATTAACTTGTAATGATTTTAAAGATGTATCATCGCTTTTAACATTGTTATTTTCACCAACAGAATTATCTACCTCATTATTTGAATTACTATTTTGATTATTATCTTGAGTATTATCACTTGAAACACCATTATCAGTACTAGGTGCATTTTGAATATTTTCATTTGAACTGTTATTTGGGTTATTATCTTGAGAACTATTATTAGCATTATCATTGTTACCATTTGATTCATTTTGAAAATTTTCACAAGGATTAGTGCTTATTTCATCACCAGTTGCATAATACCTATCTTCCTTTTTTTCAGCCACATGCCAATGAATACCATTTTCTTTACTTTCATGACTTCCATATGTTATACCATTACATGTGTTACAATACTAGATTTTCTTAATTGTCCAGGAGTTGCTGAAACATCACAAATATTATAGCTAAATAAAACTCCTATTAAAACTATAAATAACACTTTTTTCATTACTTCTTACTACTTCCCTTCTTAAGTCAATTATATAATATAAATTTTAATATTACAATAAAAAACGGTTCTGTTATATGAACCGAATTTGTTTATTAATATTTCTAAATACACTAAAGAAAATAATCAATTTTAAAAATATAGTTTTCTAATCATTAACACATTGTTGTAAATTAATACAAAATGTTTAAAATTTTTTCTAACATTTTTTTAAATCTCTCGTCAATAAATTCATAATATTCACTTTCAAATTCATCTTTGGTTAATTTATTAGAATGCAACCAATCCATATCACTAGATTTAGTAAAAGTATAATTATCCTCAATTTCTTTAATTGATATTACTTTCCCCAACTTATTTGTATAATCAGTGTCATCATATATTATTAAATCTTTCTTTTTTCTATTATTATATTCAGGTAATAAACATAAATTTCCTATAGAGGATATTGGCAACTTAAGTGTACCACCATATTTTTTTAATTTAGTTTCCATCAGTTTTTTTGTTGCTAAATGTTCAATATCATATTTTTCTATGTTTAGCTGATCCGCTGCTGTTAATGTATTTGCATATATTAAATTTAATAATACTTTTTCTGGTTCTTTAGGAGTTGCTACCGAAGAAGTAATAAGTTCTCTTCTCTCAGATTTTTGCCTAGAATACCAATTTCTTATTGCCAAATCTAAATCAGATTTACTTATATCTCTTGTATAAATATCAAAATTATCATGAATAATATTATCTAAAGAATTATCACCATGGCCAGACCAACTTCCTTCTATAATATCTAATATATATTTTTTTAAAGCATTTTTTTGCAACTTTTTTGAAATATTATTCCAATTTGGATTTACACTACTTAAATTAAATGTACGATTAACACCTTCATTAGTAACTTTTTCTATAACATATTTTAATTTAAATACAGATGCAATCAAAGATACAATTTGAAATTCAGTATGTAACGGACTTTTATTAAGTCTCTTATTCGATTTGAATTTTGTAACTGGCCCAAGAAGCTCATCAACAAATTTTATACACGATATAATATTAATTAAAAATTGATTTATCTTTGTATCATCATTTTTAAATGTTTCTAATAATAATTTATTCATATGTGGTAATGTATCTTTTGTACCAGACAGACATGCATTAATAAGTGTAAAAGATACCGTATCTATTGCTATTACATCATTTTTGTACACAAATAATTCAGGAAAATCACTTGTTATTTTTTTACCAAAAGCATATGTCAATTCAAAAACATCAAGTTCCTTTTTTCTCAAAAAAGTATCCGGTTCATAACCATAGACTGCCGTGCCAGAGGATGCAATTTCATCATATCTTTGTTTCACAAAATTCACTAGACAAAATAAATTAGGATTAGTTATCTTTATTGGATCGTTTACCCATGTTGCAGCAAATTTATTTTGTTTATTAAGTTTTATTCCTCTATCATTTATTCTAAAAAATATTTCTGATAAATTGCTATCATCGCCACTTATCTCAATATAAGGAATATCCTTTTCTTCCACTGTAGAGCACAATTTTTTATATTGTTCAAATATTGGATTGATAATGTCAACTATTTTATTTTGAACATCAATTTCGCTTTCTAAACCATCAGTTAAAGAAGGAAATTCTTTCATCAATTTTTGAGCGCATAAATATGATTGCATATTTCTTACTGATTCACTAGTCTTATGTTCTTTTACCCATTCAATTATGATTGATTTAATTTTATCCTTTATACCATTTGAAGAAAAAGTCCCAGGTATTAATTCAATTAATTCATTTAAATATTCATCAGATATATCATTTGCATCAAAAAATATAGAAGGATTATTTAAAAACTTAAATATTGCAGTACTTCGTTGTAATCCGTCAATTAACAAATCTGGTTTATTATTTAAATTCATATTTTTTCCATATGTATAGATTATTAAAGATCCAAAAGGATAACCATTTTTAATTGAATCAATTAATTCCTTTTGCATTTTTATTGTCCATACAACTCCGCGTTGATAAGTAGGAATTTGAATACTTTTATTATTAATTTTTTCTTCTAATTCATATGCTTTAATAGTCAACGCTTTCCAATCATTTTTCATTTTACCTCCATTTTCTAAAATATCATAAAAATATAAACTTTTCAAAATTTCTTAATAGTGCATATTTTTTCTTAAATCAATTATATAATATAAATTTTAATATTACAATAAAAAACATTCTTTTATCCATGTAATAAATCAAAAATTTTTGTATATAATTCAAATTCTGTTTTAAAGCGTTTAGAATTTATATCATTTAAAATATTACCCAAAATATTATAAAACGGAATAACTACTTCATTAAACCTTTTTGAGTTAAATGGTAATATTAATTTTACAATATTTTTCGAATTGAACTTATTATTTAAAATTATAGTTGGATTTAATTTTTTATATAGCTTGTTATATTTATTAGGTATAAAACCACTATATTCAGACAAATTTTTTGATAACTTATCATTAAATATCAAAAATTTCCTATAAATATTCATTACTGGATATCCATAAAATTTTTTGTGTTTTTTTGATACATAAATTATTTTATACATATCAAAATAGCAGCTAAAAATATTATTTTTTATTTGGTTTTTTATTACAAAATATTGAATTAATGCTGTAAAGATAGATACAATAATACCAGTAACTATACTAATTAATATATTATATATTAATTCTGATAAAAAATAGCTATAAAGTACAAATGGAATTAAAACAATTAATACTATAGTTAATATTATAACAATAACTTTAGCTTCTTTCATTTAATCTAATCCTTTCTTAAATTTATTAAAAAACTAGGACCATTAAATAACAATCCTAGTTTAATCACACTAATGGGGCGAAATATGGGAGTCGAACCCATGCATAATAGAGCCACAATCTACCGTGTTAACCACTTCACCAATTCCGCCATAACTGTTAATAGGATATCAAAAAATTACTTAAAAATCAATACTTTATCGCAAAAATGTGGTATTATAATTGTGCAGTTATAATAGATATGTAACATTTATTCCAATTTGCCATCAAAATTTCAGGGACCGATAATGTGGTAATGAG
>UREA01000057.1 GCA_900546715.1 uncultured Mycoplasmatota bacterium
GACCATATCCTATGCCATATTATAGTGCATCCTACAATTATAATACTTTTGGACCATATTAATAGACGGATTTATTTAATATATTTAGAATAATACCCAAAAACATAAAATAAATTATAATTGTTGAACCACCATAAGACAAAAATGGTAGAGGTATACCAATAATAGGGAGTAATCCTAAATTCATTCCAATATTAATAAATTGTTGGAAGAAAAAAATACTAATAAAACTAATTAAAACTAGTTTTATTTGTTTTTGTTTTACAGTTAAATATTTATTAATTAAAAATATATCAATAAGTAAGTAACATAAAATTACTATAATTCCTGAAATTATTCCAAAATTACTAATATTAAAAGCAAATATAAAATCAGTTGGTGCCTCAGGTATATATAAACTTACTTTATTTAAACCACTACCAAAAATAGATGCAGATCCCATAGCAATAATAGCATTTTCTAACTGATAACTAGATTCCGTACTAAAAGTAATAAGTCTCTCAACTCTATAAAAGAAACTTGTGCCAATTAGATTTATGAGTATTTCTTGATTATAAATATAAAGCAATATAAAAGTTCCTAATAAAAGAATAATAATTATTCCTAATATTATAAACCAATATTTTTTAACTCCCGCAACAAGTAATACAGTTATAGCAATTAAAAAATAAAAGATAATTGCCCCAGTGTCAGGCTCTAAAAATACCAGTATTGAAGGAATTAAAGTAATAATTATAACTTTTAATATTAATTTAAAATCTGGTTTATTAACGAGTGCAATATTACTTAAATACAATGTTAGAGTAAGTTTTACTAGTTCACTAGGTTGAAAAGAAAATAATTTAAAATCAAACCAAGCAGTTGATCCATTAATATTTTTACCAAAAAATAATACTAAAACAAGTAATAAAACCGAAATATAGTAATAATATTTAGAATATTTTAAGATAGTATTAATATTTATTTTATTTATTATAATAACTAAAAAAATACCTATACCAAAAAATATTATTTGTTTAATTAAATTATGTTCATATAAAGTACTTAAAGCCTTAGCATTTTGCATATTAAGTAAACTAATAATCATTATAATAAATAAGGGAATAATTAACATATATTTACTATTAATAATTTTATTCATGTTATTATTATGTGTTTTTTTTCTAAATTTATCATAAAATATAGTGAGGTGAGGCTGTGGAAAAACCTAGAGTATTTGCTAATCCTATCAATAAAAAACTTGATAACAATGAAGATTTATTTCGAAGTAGTAAGAGTGTAGTAAGAAATAATCCAAAAGACATTAACAAAAAAATTAATGAAATATTTGCATCAACAAATCATGTTTATAAAAGTAGAGTAAAAGTAACTTTAAAAGATAAGACACTAGAAACGGATTTAATAGGTAAAACTAATTTAAATCTCTTAACATTAGATGGCGGACTTATTAGAATAACTGATATATTAGATATTGAGAAAATATAAAAAAAAGTATATCTAAAGAATTTCTTCGATATACTTTTTTAATTGTTTAGCATTTTTGCCAAATATTATTTTTAATTGATTATCAATTTCTACTATACCTTTAGCACCAAGTTTTTGAATACCTTCTTTGTTAGCTTTAGATACATCTTTAAGTATTACTTTAAATCTTGACATATTACATTCAGCATTAACAATATTATCTTTACCACCAAGATAAGTTATTAATTTATTAGCTTCAATATTGAAGTTTTTCTTTGATAACTTAACTATAACTAAAGATATAATAATAAGTACTATGGCAATAATACCATATTGGATAAATGTTTGCATAGCTTCACCTCTTTAATTATACTACAAATTTTAAAATTTTAATAGTCTTAATTATTAGCTTGATTTACTTCCATTATAACTGGTAATATTATTGGCTTTCTACCTGTTAAATTATTAATAAATGGTAGTAACTCGAGTATTATTTGATTTTTTAAATCTGTATAGGTATAAGGCCCTTTAGCTAAGAAATTATTAACAACTTCCGCAATTTTCTTTTCTATTTTGTTCATTAATTCTTGATTTTCATTGACTAAAACAAATC
Source organism: uncultured Mycoplasmatota bacterium (assembly GCA_900546715.1). Lineage (GTDB taxonomy): Bacteria > Bacillota_I > Bacilli_A > RF39 > UBA660 > Onthocola_B. The sequence goes on from UREA01000057.1 coordinate 2,078, forward strand.
CTCTTGCTGTAACATTTGGTTTTAATAGTAACTTACGAGTTAATGTATTTATATTAAGTATTGTAATAAGAATGCCATCTTGACTCATCAGTTTGCGATCTTTTATAACAACACTACCAATATCTCCAACACGAGAACCATCAACATAAACATCTCCTGCTTGGACAGTACCATTTTTCTTAACAGTACCATTAAGTAGTTCTAAAACATCTCCATTAGAACATATAAAGGTGTTTTCTTGCTTTACACCACAATCTATTCCGATTTCCGCATGTCTTTTAAGCATTCTGTATTCCCCATGCATTGGCATAAAATATTTAGGTTTAATAATTCTTAACATCCATTTTAATTCTTCTTCTTTAGCATGTCCTGATGTGTGAACATCACTAAATTCGGAATTAGTAAAGACTTTAACACCTTTTAAATATAACTTGTTGATAATTTTATTAATACTTTCGGCATTCCCTGGAATAGGGTTAGATGAAAATATTACGAGGTCATCCCCAAGTAATGAAATTTGTTTATGTTGGCCATTAGCAATTCTAGATAAAGCTGCAAGGGGTTCACCTTGGCTACCTGTACACAAAATACATATTTCATTACGCTTTAAACTCTTAGCATCATTTGCTTCAATAAATAAACTTTTATCATTGATAAGTCCATTATTTAGGGCAAGTTCAATAGAGTTTTCCATACTACGACCAAAAACAATAATCTTACGGTTATACTTTTTACATGTTTCAACAATATGTTTTATTCTATATATATTTGATGCAAATGTAGCAATGATTACTCTTCCATAGTGTCTACCTATCATATCATTTAGTGTACTATCAACAGCACTTTCGCTTTTAGAGTATCCACTAGATAAAGCATTAGTTGAATCACTTAAAAGTAGGGTAACACCATTTGCACCAGCTTGAGCCATTTTATGAATATCAGCCATTGGTCCAACTGGAGTTAAATCAAATTTAAAGTCTCCAGTTTCAAATATTGTCCCATTCGGTGTCTTAATCAAAAAGGCATAAGAATCCGGAATAGAGTGGGTAGTATTAACAAAAGTTATATTAAAATACTTTGTTTTTACTTCTAACTCTGGTGTAATTATTTCATAGTTTTCATATTTGATATTCTTTTCTACCAATTTTTTTTCAATTAAATCTTTTGCAATCTTTGGTGTATAAATCTTTGGTATATTAATTGCTTGTAGTAAAAAAGGTATTCCTCCGATGTGATCTTCATGACCATGAGTTATAAATAAACCTTTAATTTTACTAGCATTTTTCTTTAAATATGATACATCTTGAATAACATAATCGACACCTAGTAATCCATCCTCCGGAAACATAACTCCAGCATCAATTACTAAAATCTCGCTATCATGTTCAATCAAATACATATTTTTTCCAACTTCACCTAAACCACCAAGAGCAATTACTCTAGTGGGTATATTACTTTTATTTTCCATTAAAAAAATTCCTTCTTTCTTTTTGTTTGTAAAGTTTTTCTAACTGAATAAATTATATCAAAAAAATTAATAATAGTCAAATACTTATCTTTGTGGTAAAATATATTAGTACGGAGGATATATGGGATTATTTAGTAAATTTAAAGATATTTTTAAAACAAAAGAAAAAGAAGAAAAGACTAGTGAAGAGATTAAGAAATATGATACTGGTTTGGAAAAAACAAGAAATGAGTTTGTTTCTAAATTAAATTTGCTTGGTATAAAATATACTAAAGTAAATGAAGAATATTTTGAAGAATTAGAAAATTTGCTAATTATGGCTGATATTGGGGTTAAAACGGTAATGGACTTTATGGACCGTTTAAGGCGTAGAGTCAAAAGTGAAAACATAACTGATACAAAATTTTTAGGAGAAGTCATAGTTGATGAATTATTTATTATTTATGTTAATAATGAATCTATCACTGATAAAATAAATATAAATCCTGATGGCCCAACAGTAATACTTATGGTTGGAGTAAACGGAGTAGGTAAAACTACTACCATTGCTAAACTTGCTTATAAATATAAAAATGAAGGCAAAAGTGTCATGATGATTGCTGGAGATACCTTTAGAGCTGGTGCTGTAGAACAACTAAAAATCTGGGCGGACCGTACTGATTCACTCTTCTATGGTAAAGAAAATATTGATCCCGCGGGAGTAATATTTGATGGCCTTGATAAAGCTATCGAGGAAAATGTCGATATAGTTTTAATTGATACCGCAGGAAGACTTCATAACAAAGTTAATTTAATGAAGGAACTAGAAAAAATTAATAAAGTAATAGGGACAAAAATAAATGGTGCTCCGCATGAAACTCTACTTGTAATTGATGCAACAACTGGTCAAAATGGCATTATGCAAGCACAGTCTTTTAAAGAAATAACTAACATCACTGGTATAGTTTTAACTAAACTTGATGGCACCGCCAAAGGGGGAATTGTTCTAGCTATAAAAGAAGAAGTCAATTTACCAGTTAAATTTGTTGGTTTGGGTGAAAAAATGGAAGATTTAATTCCTTTTGATATTGAAAATTATATCTATGGTTTATTTAAGGATATGATGTAAATGGAAGAGTTTGTTTATTATGGTTTATTATTTGATATATATGAACATTTATTAAATGATAAATCAAAAGAATTTTTTAAATTATATTATGAAGAAAATTTAACTTTACAAGAAATTGCGGATAATTATCATGTTTCCAAAAGTTATGTAGGCAGTGTCTTAAAGAAAACTGAAAAAAAATTAGATGAATTAGAAGCTAATTTAAAAATATATGAAAATCGTAGTAAACTAGCAGATTTATTAAAGTTAAATGATATTGAAAAAATAAAAAAAGGTATCAATAAAATTTTAGATTAAAAAGTGTTACTTAGGTAGCACTTTTTCTTTACTTAAAATAAACATGGTGTTATAATTGAGTTAGATATTAAGGCCTACCTAGATTTTATTTTATTAATTAGTTATTTATGTTTAGGGCGAAATACTAAAGATAAGGAGAAGAACTTTGGAAACAAAGTTAAATCATAGTAACAACACAT
>UREA01000058.1 GCA_900546715.1 uncultured Mycoplasmatota bacterium
GTGATTATTTTAAAAAATTAAAATAATCTATAGTTGGTTTGTCGTGACTCTGTCACTTTTGTTTGACAAACCTACATTATCGCAAAAATGTGGTATTATAATGTAGGATGGTGATAAATTATGAATGAAACAACTAAAGTATTATGTGAAAGAAGAAGTGTGAGAAGTTTTACTGACAAACAAATTCCTAAAGATATTTTAGATGAAATATTAAAGTGTGGATGCTATGCACCAAGTGGTATGGGTATGCAAAGTGCCGTAATTGTAGCCATTCAAGATAAAGATTTACTAGATAAAATCGCTAAAATTAATGCTAGTATTATGGAAAGAGACACTAATCCTTTTTATGGTGCCCCTACTTTAGTGGTAGTACTTGCTAAAAAAGATATTCCAACACATGTTAAAGATGGATCTAGTGTTATAACCAATATTTTAAATGCCGCATTTAGTTTGAGAGTTGATTCTTGTTGGATTGATAGAGCAAAAGAAACATTTGAAACAGAGTTTGGTAAAGATCTACTTAAATCTTGGGGATTAGATGAATCTTATGAAGGTATTGGTAATGTAATATTAGGTTATAGAGATGGTGAGCTACCAAAAGCAAAACCAAGAAAAGAAAACTATATAATATATCGCTAATATATGATATAATTTATTATAGGTGTAATATATGATAAAAGAAGAACAAACCTTAAATGTAAGTATGTTTATAAATTTAGCACTAGCTATAATAAAAATAGTCTGTGGAATATTTTTTAATAGTTATATTTTAATGATGCTAGGTTATTTTACTTTATGCAATTACATTAATGAAGCAATTGCTTATATTGGAAGTGTTATATCTATGCGTAAAGCTAATATGAGGCATCCTTTTGGGTTTGGTAAACAAGAATCTATTTTACATACTTTTGTAGGTAGAATACTCATTATTACATCTATATATTTATTTGAACAAACATTTTATTTAGATTTTACTTATGCATCAGGTAATATTATATTTATTATGATTACTATTATTTTAATGCATTTTTTAAATTCTAACTATACATTTAATATAAGTAAAAATATATTTAGTCAAAGTTTATATATAACTAGTAAAAATTCTTACTATGATGCCCTACTTAATATTTTAATGTTTATATTAATTATGTTAAGCATAAAAATACCATTAATTAATTTATATGGTTGTCTATTTACAAGTGTTCTAATATTTATAAAAGGATATAAAATAATTACTAGTAATATAATATTAATGCATAGTTCTAATGATACATCAAAAAGGATAAATGATAAAGTAAAACAAATAATTAATAAATATAATAATGTTTATTTTAATTCAATTAATTTAAATAATATAAATAAACACTATACAGCAACAATAGAAATAAGTATTGATGATGATTTATCGTTACCAGAATTAATAAAAATAGAAAGAGAAATTAAATACAATATATACAGAGCAAAGTTAAAAATAAAACATATTGACTTTGAAATAGTTAAAGATTAAGGAGATGGTATATTGTTACAACTTAAAAATATTAAGAAGAATTATGAATCAGGAGAAGAAATAGTAAAAGCCCTTAAAGGGATAAATATAGAATTTAGAGAATCAGAGTTTGTTGCTATACTAGGACCTTCTGGCTGTGGTAAAACAACTCTTTTAAATATTATCGGAGGGTTAGATCACTATACATCTGGAGATTTAATCATCGATGGTATATGTACTAAAAAATATAAAGATCGAGACTGGGATACATATAGAAATCATCGTATTGGTTTTGTTTTTCAAAACTATAATTTAATAACCCATCAAAGTGTTTTATCTAATGTCGAACTTGCTTTAACTTTATCAGGTGTTGATAAAAAGACCAGAAGAAAAAAAGCAATCGAAGTATTAGAAAAAGTTGGTCTTAAAGACCAAATGCATAAAAAACCTAACCAAATGAGTGGTGGCCAAATGCAAAGAGTGGCAATTGCAAGAGCTCTAGTAAATGATCCAGATATCTTGCTTGCTGATGAACCAACCGGTGCCCTTGATACTAAAACAAGTATTCAAATAATGGAAATACTAAAAGAAATTTCTAAAGATAGATTAATAATTATGGTTACGCACAATCCAGATTTAGCAGAAAAATATGCAACAAGAACTATAAACTTACTAGATGGGGAAATTACAAGTGATTCGCGAGCCTATAATTCTAAAAAAGAAATTAAAGAAAAAAAGGAAACCGGCAAAAAGACATCGATGTCATTTATGACTGCTATGAATTTAAGTTTAAATAACTTAATGACTAAAAAAGGAAGAACAATCCTTACAGCTTTCGCCGGTTCCATAGGAATTATTGGTATAGCTCTAATACTTGCTATATCTAATGGTGTTCAAGAATATATCAATAATGTCGAAGAAGAAACTCTTACTAGTTACCCTCTTACTGTTCAAGAAGAAACTGTTGAAATTGCGGATTTTATATCTAGTATGCAACCTAGTAGTGATACGGAAGAACACGAAGAAGGTAAAATATATTCTAATGATGTCATGAGTGAAATGATGGCTACAGCATCTGCTAGTGTTGAAAGTAATAACCTAGAAGCTTTCAAAAGTTATATTGAAAGTGATGAGACAAACATCAAAGATTATACATCAGCAATAAGCTATTCTTATAATCTAAATTTACAAATTTATAAAGATGATAATGAAGAAATTATCCAAGTTAATCCTAATACTGTTTTAGATGAACTTGGTATGAGCATGAATGAAATGCAATCAGCATTTATGTCAACAGATGTATTTAGTGAAATGTTTGATAGCCAGGAAATGAATGAGCAAATGTATGATTTAGTCGCTGGTTCTTGGCCTGATGAATATAACGAAGTTGTTTTAGTAGTTGATGAAAACAATGAAATAAGTGATTTTACTTTATATGCCTTAGGTTTAAAAGATCAATCAGAATTATCAGAAATGTATCAAAACATTGTAAATGGGACACCATTTGAAGTTGAACAAACATCATATGATATGGATGATTTAGTGGGAATGAAATTTAAGTTTGTTTTAAATAGTGATTACTATGAACTTGAAAATGGTATCTGGGTTGATAAGAGAAATAATGATGATTACATGAAAGAACTACTTGATAATGCCGAAGAAATAGTTATAACAGGTATTATTAGACCTAATGAAGAATCAATTATTGCTTCAACTGCTGGGGGTGTAATGTATTTAAAGGATTTAAAAGAATATATTATAAATAAAATAAATGAATCTGAGATTGCTCAAGCCCAACTTAAAAACCCTGATATAAATGTTTTTACAGGACAAGAATTTAGTGATGAAGAATTTGATATAAGTACTCTTACGCCAGAACAAATGGCTTACTTACAAAGTTTAAGTCCAACAGAAATGGCTGAAGTTATTGCCACATACGAAGAACAAGCTGGAGCCACTTACGAAGATGTTTTAAACAAAATCGGAGTTGTTGATTTAGATAAACCAACAGCTATAAATATTTATCCAAAAGATTTTGATTCTAAAGATGAAATAGTTAATATCATAAATAATTATAATGATGAACAAAGAGATAATGGACATGATGAAAATGTTATAAATTATACCGATATAGTTGGAGTAATGATGAGTGGTGTATCCACTATTATTGATGTAATAAGTTATGTTTTAATGTCTTTTGTTAGTATATCTCTAGTTGTCTCATCAATAATGATTGGTATAATTACTTATATTTCGGTACTTGAAAGAACTAAAGAAATTGGTATTCTTAGAGCTATTGGTGCTAGTAAAAAAGATATATCAAGAGTATTTAATGCCGAAACATTTATTGAAGGTTTAACTGCTGGAGTTATTGGAATACTTATTACCCTACTACTAACTATTCCAATAAATATTATAATTAAAAATTTATCAGGTATTTCAAATATTGCTATACTTCCTGTAGGTGGTGCAATAATACTTGTAATAATAAGTGTATTACTAACAATGATTGCTGGTTTAATACCTTCAAGAATGGCTTCTAAAAAAGATCCTGTTGAAGCATTAAGAGTTGATTAAAAAGAAAATAGATTGTAGCAGTAAGGAGAATTTATGGATAAGGCCTTAGAGATTTTAAAACAATATTATGGATATAGCTCATTTAGAGAAGGGCAAGAGGAAATAATAAGAGAAATACTAAATGGAAATGATGTTTTAACTATTATGCCTACAGGTGGAGGTATATCGATTTGTTATCAAGTACCTGCTATATTATTAGATGGTATAACAATAGTTATATCACCATTAATATCTCTTATGAAAGATCAAGTAGATAATATAAATAATCTAGGAATTAAGTCTGCTTATATTAATTCATCATTGAGTAATATAGAAATAAATAATATTTTAGATGAAGCCGCAAAAAATGAAATAAAAATATTATATGTTGCTCCAGAAAGATTAGAATCACAAGCATTTATAGAACTGACAGCAAGCATCAATGTTTCAATGATTGCTATAGATGAGGCACATAGTGTGTCGCAATGGGGACATGATTTTAGAAGTAGTTATAGAAGAATTAGTAGGGTAATTTCATTATTAAGAAATAGACCAATAGTTACAGCATTTACAGCATCAGCTACAGATGAAGTTAGAAAAGACATAGTAAATTTACTTAAATTGAATAATCCTAAAGTATTTATATCTGGATTTGATAGAAAAAAT
>UREA01000059.1 GCA_900546715.1 uncultured Mycoplasmatota bacterium
ATGCTTATTTGATTTACATTCTTCAACTCTACTTGAGTGTTTAGACATAATTATTTTCAGTATCGGGCAATTCCTATATATGAAAATATTAATACTTAATTATTGCAAAAATATATAATATGTCTATAAGATTTAGAAAGGAGAAAAAAATGACTACTCAAAACCTAAATAAGTTACCAGGAACAATTGCAGTTCCAATGGATAAAATTCGTATTACGATTTACTGTCCAAGTTTTTAAGGAGAAAAATGATTATTCAAATTTTGAACAGTTTACCAAGTGATTCTTTTGAATTTAAAGATAGACTTCGTATTACAATATACTCCTAATATTCAAAAGGTTAACGCAGACTGCACTATGTTTGCGTTTTTTGTTATAATTGTATAAAAGGAGTTATTTTATGATTGATACTATTGACATAGGTTCTTTAACGAAAAAAATTAGATTATCAAAAAAACTTTCATTAAAAGATGTTGCTGGGGATTATCTTTCGGTTTCGTTTTTATCTAAGTTTGAACGTGGCGAGTCTGAGATTTCACTTTCTCGTTTTCTTTGTATATTGGAAAATTTGGATGTAAGTATCGAAGAAATTTACGGAATTTTATCGAAAGATAATCCTACAAGAACTGAGGAATTACTAGCAAGGGTCAGTAAGGCATTTCAACAAAATAACATACCTGCTCTAAAAAAATATTATTATGAAGAAATAGAAAAGTTTAATTCAACACACAAAAAAATATTTTTATATAATTCTATTTTGATTGATTCATTTTTAATATCGATAACAGGTAAAAAAATGAATAAAAAACATATTGAAGTTATTTCTGATTATCTTTTCGATGTAGATCAATGGGGGAAAAGAGAGTTAGTAATATTAGGTAATAGTATGTCAGCGGTGCCTACAAATACATTAAATTTATTAATAAAAGAAATTATTTATAAGACTACTTTATTTGGTAATAATGAGGAAAATAAAAAAATAAAAATTGATCTTATTTTAAACGGAATCTCAATATTTTTAGAGAGGAAAGAACTAAATTATGCCAAGTTCTATATTGATCTTTTTGATACACTTACCATTCCTGAAGTTTATCTCTATGAGCGAGTGGAATATAATATATTAATAGGTACATATTGGATACTTATAGGTAAAATAGAAGTCGGCAAGAAGAAAATTGAACTAGCTTTGGAATCCCTCAAAAATTTAGGTGCTGAGAATTTACTGCTAATGAGAGAAAATGAATATGAAGAATTATTGAATTCTATTATATGACACTTTTTACTAAAAATAAAATACTGCTGTTACACTAGTTATATAGTTATACAGCAGTATTTTATTTTTAATAGGAGATTTATCATGGAAGAACTAATTACACCAAGTGAAAAGAGAATCATTAATAGAAAAAAAGGGGAAATATATGATTATATTTCATATTCAAATGCTTTTGTTCCTTATCAAGGTTGGAAAATTCATATATCTGCTAATTTAATAGATTATCAGTCTATTTTAGATAATGTTTACCATGTTTGTTCTATTTTTCAAACGCCATTTAAGTATATCAATAAAATATCTGAGTTATTCCGTATTTTATCAAAACACGTTTCGCAATTAGAGATTGGAAAATTTATAACTATATATCCTAAAAACAAAGAAACTTTTTTATTATTATTGGAAGAACTATATGATAAGATACCCAAATATACTGGAGTTCAAATTTTGACAGATAGAAGTTATAAAGACTCAGAAATAATTTTTTATAGATATGGAGTAATGAATGCACGTTTAATTAATAATGAGCGACCAAAACTTAAATTTAATGGAACCTTTTATGAAGATATAACGGAACCATACTATACATGTCCCCCATTTGTTGAAGATATCATATTTAATAAAGTTGTAGATGACTATAATATTGAATCTTTATTCCATGATAGATATCAAATGGAATCTATTATTCATAAATCAGGAGCAGGTAATGTATATATTGCGATTGATACTATTAATGAAGAAAAGGTTATTATAAAAGAAGCTAGAAAAAAAGTATATATTACAGAAAAGATTTTAGCAATAGATCTCCTTTTAAATGAAAAATGTATTCTAAAAAAATTGAAAGGTAAAGTCGATATTCCAAATTACATTGAGTGCTTTACAATTGAGGGAAATTTATATCTTGTTGAGGAATTCATTGATGGACAAAGATTGGATATTTTAAAGCCTGAATATAATTAGTTGATAAAACGAAATTCTAGCGAGTTAGGAAGATATAATAAAAAAGTAAAAAAAATAATTTCTAATCTATTTTTAAGTTTATATAAAATCCATCAGGAGGGAATAATATTAGAGGATATATCTTCAAGTAATATTCTTTTAACAAATGATGATAGAGTATTTTTTATTGATCTCGAAACCGCATATAATAAGAATGATGGAATTATTGTTGAGACGACAAATGAATGCTATCCCAAAAACATTTCTCAAAAAAATGAACAGCGAGATATTGTTAAAATGTGGTATTGTATAATTGATTTATTAACTAATTCTACTAGTCTTTTAAAATATGATAATACAGGAGTGAGTACCTTAAATTTATTTTATAAAATGAGTTTTGAGAATAATTTACCTAAATCTTTAAGAAAAAAATTTATTAATGATTTTAGTATAGTGGACTTTAAGAATACATTTATAATAAAATTTATTGAAATGGGTTTAAATATAGAAAAAATAGTTAGAATGCAACAAGATTTAACAGAAACTATACTTTCCCATAATACTTTTGAAATTTATGGAAAAACAATATTAGAGTCAATTGATAATTATAAACATATTAGTAATATGGATTTAAAATTTTCTAGCGATCCCAGTTTCTCTTCTCTTTATGATAATTGTAATAAAAGTATAGATGACTTAATCGGAATCGCTATACTTGATAATAATTTTGAACTTTTTTTAAATTGTAATTTAGATGAACTACTACATAATATGAGCTACTATCAAAAATATTATCTACTCAGACTTTTCAATGACACTAAAATATGTGATAGAGTCTACTTTATAAAGGTCCTAAATTCAATCATCAAAAATGATATTAAGTGTATTGATGGAGTGAAATATATAAAATCCAATGAGTATTTTAGCCCATATTTAATAACTGGTAACTCTGGGTTAATCATTGAACTTATTAAGTTCAGTAAAAATAACAATACAATGAAGTTCGATGAATGGATTAGAAGTTTATCAGAAGGAATTAGTTATACATATGCTAAGGGAACCTCATTGTATTATGGATTAGCAGGATTGGGTTTGGCAAATGCTTGGCTTTATTATTATTTTAAAGAAACTTCATTTCTTAAAACGAGTATTAAGATTTGCGAACATATTTTTGATTTTTCTATTAAACAAAATACAAAAACTATATTGATAGACCCGATGTCCGAAGAAATTGATTATACATATTCAAAAGGAATGTTGGGGCAGTTGTACTTTATTAATGAGTTGCTAAATATAATTAAGGAATAACATAATGAAAAAATATATACTAAAATATAAACTGCTAAATCTTATACATATAATATTAATAGGATTTAGTTCTGCATTTTTAGTTGGAGCATCAGTCACACTCTCAATCATGTTAAATAAATTGGTTGAAAGTGATTTTAAAGGCTTCCTCATATGGTTAGGCATTGAATTTGGAGTTTATTTGTTATTTTTGGCAGATACATACTTAATTAGAGTAAATCAGACTAAATTAATTCAAAAAATGACTCTTTCTCTCAGAGATGATTATATTAACAGTCTAACTAGAAAATCGTTTAGTGAATTTAAAAATAAGACTGTTGGAGAACACTTGTCAATTTTAAATAACGATATAAAAATTATCGAAGAAAGCGGATTTGAAAGTTTTTATTCATTAGTTTCAACAGTTTTCACAACTTTTTTTTCAATTATTGCTCTGTTTAGTTATGATTATAGAATAGTGCTTTTATCTATACTACTTACTTTGATCCTAACTTACCTTCCACGAAGTTTTGCCCATAAGATGGAAAAAGCTATGAAAAGATTTTCTATAGGTAATGAAACATTTATTTCATCACTAACAGATCAATTACTGGGATATGATACGCTATATTATTCAAATAAAAAAGAGATGTTATCAATTAAATGTGGAGAGGTAATAAAAAAATTTATTTTTGAAAAAATAGTATTTATTAAAACTAGTAGCTTAATTGAAATAATAATGAGTTTATTTTCAATTATTTCTCAAATGTTAGTACTACTTTTAACAGGTTATCTTATCATTTTAAAACAAGTTTCAATTGGTTCAATATCATCAGTCGGACAAATTTCCGGAAATATATTTAACTCATTAACTACGTTTAATCAATTACAGGTATCAATATCATCAGAAAATATTATATTTGAAAAATTTGGAGCTTTTGAGAAGAGTTCCCATTATAGATATATTGATAAAGATATTGAAGAAATCAAGTTAACTAATGTCGGTTATTCCTTCAAAGATTAGGAAATTTTCATAAATATAAATTGTATTTTTGAAAAAGGAAAAAATTATGTTCCATTTCTAATTGCGCATGGAAATGCAGACCCTTTAGTGCCTTTCTCTCAGAGCGAACAAATGGTGAAACGTCTTGAAGAATGTGGTGCGGATGTTAGTTTTATCTGCGTCGATCATGCTGAACATGAAGGATC
>UREA01000060.1 GCA_900546715.1 uncultured Mycoplasmatota bacterium
TTTATTTATAGAAATGCACTTCAAGGAATTGGTGATTCATTTGTTCCAATGATGGCTGGAGCATATGAACTTATTGCAAGAGCAATAGTTGCATTTACATTACCACAATATATAGGCTTTTTTGGAATATGTTTAGCAGATCCAGTAGCTTGGCTTGCAGCATCAATTCCATTAGGAATTACTTATTTCAAAAGAATAAAACACTTATTAAAGCATGGGACTATAAAAGTTTAAAATATAAAAATGAGATGATATAAAATGATTTTAAGTTGTTTTATATCATTTTTTATATAAAGATGTATCAATGTTTATATTTTCACCATTAAATAAAGTGTTAGATAACTTTTGAGAGGATAAGAGAATTGAGTACATGTACTTCAACAGCAAATTTAAATGATATTTTAAATAATTTGAATTTAAGTGATGTAAATTTAGATGATTTACAAGATTTTTGTGAAAATTACAGTAATAGTAATACTGAAGCGGCAAATGAATTTCTAGCTTGTCAATTATTAAATTTACTACAATGTTATGGAATGCAATTTATGAAATTAGTATTATTCTTAATATTTTTATATGCTTGGAATAACCAAATGACAAATTGCTATTTTATGAATTCAAACTGTCAATTAACTAATGCTATAAGTGATTTATTAAATCAATGCTTAGAAAATAATTGTAGCGGTAAGAATAAATAATTATAAAAAATATTTTTTGAAATTTTCTGAAAAGCTCACTGGTTTTAAAGAGGGCACTGAAAAAGTGCCTTTCGGAATAAAAGACCTAAAAAATTTTTTTAAGACAATTTTTTAGGTCTTTTATGTTATACTTAACTTATAAAATAATGTTGGTGATGTGTATGATAAAAAAGCAAGAAACAATGATTTTAAGTGAATATACAGGAATTTATGATTTAGTTGTTCCTAAAGATAATATGTTAAGAAAAATTAATGAACTAATTGATTTTTCATTTGTTTATGATGAACTTTTAGATAAATATTGTATTAATAATGGTAGAAATGCTATTGATCCAATACGAATGTTTAAATATCTTTTATTAAAATCTATATTTGATTTATCAGATGTAGATATTGTGGAGCGTTCAAAATATGATATGTCATTTAAATATTTTCTTGGAATGGCTCCAGAGGAAAATGTTATTGAGCCAAGCTCTCTAACTAAATTTCGTAGACTTAGACTTAAAGATATAAATATTTTAGATATGTTAATAAATAAAACTGTTGAAATCGCCCTTGAAAAAGGAATAATAAAATCAAAGTCAATCATTGTTGATGCTACGCATACGGCAGCAAGATATAGTCAAAAATCACCACGTGAAGTGTTACAAGAACGTTCTAAGAAATTAAGAAAATCAGTTTATGAAATAGATGAGAATATTAAAAATACTTTACCAGCTAAAAATACAATTGATAATTTAGATGCTGAAATTAAATATTGTCAGGACTTAGTTAAAGCTATAGAAAAGAATGATGTTATTGCAGCTTATCCAAAGGTTAGGGAAAAATTAAATATGTTAAATGAAACATTAGAAGATGATATTCATCATATTCAAGCTTGCGCTGATGCGGATGCAAGAATTGGTCATAAGTCTGTTGACACATCTTTCTTTGGTTATAAAACACATATTGCAATGACAGAAGAAAGAATAATAACTGCTGCAACTATTACTACTGGAGAAAAAAACGATGGTAAAGAATTAGAAACATTAATCACTAAAAGTCAGAAGGCCGGAATAAAAGTTAAAACAATAATTGGTGATTCTGCTTATTCAGAAAAGGGTAATATTGAGTTTGCAAATAGAAATAATATAAAACTTGTAGCAAAGTTAAATCCTTCTGTAACGCAAGGATTTAGAAAAAAAGAAGATGAGTTCCAATTCAATAAAGATGCTGGAATGTATGTATGTAAAGAAGGACATATGGCTATTCGTAAAGCACGACAGGGCAAAAAGAATATATCTAAAAACCAAACAGATACTTATTATTTTGATGTAGAAAAATGTAAAATTTGTCCACAAAAAGAAGGTTGTTATAAAGACGGAGCTAAGAGTAAAACTTATTCAGTTACTATAAAAAGTGATATACATAAATCGCAGATAGCTTTTCAAGAAAGCGAATATTTTAAAGAAAAGTCTAAAGAGCGTTATAAAATAGAAGCAAAAAATAGTGAGTTAAAACATAGACATGGATATGATAAAGCATCATCTTCAGGTCTAATTGGCATGGAAATTCAAGGGGCATTAGCAATATTTACAGTAAATATTAAAAGAATATTGAAGATATTAGGATAGAAATATCCTAGTTATTATATAAATAACTAAATAAAAATAGTTAATGAAACTAAAAGCTTCAGCTTCATTAACTATTTTTTACTTTGTGGATAACCGCACTTGAAAAACATTAAGTTTTTCAGTGCCCTCTTAAAAAAGCAGAGGGTTTTTGTTTACTAGTTGTGGATAAAGTTTGAAATACATAATATAATTAAAATTACTAATATAATATGAAAATAACAAAGATAGTCTTGTTGCTATCTTTTTCATATTCTGTACTGCTGCAGTTAGCAGACATTGTTCGGACACTTTTTCGTGTCCACGGAAGCGAGCATAGCGAAGCCCATGCAGATTTTTTGAATCTGCGAAGCTTCGCTCAACCGTTTCTTTTCTTCTATTGTAAATACCTTTTCCCTTCTCGGTTTTAAGAAAATTTTTATTATCGTCTTTATGATTTTCCCAAACATGTCTTCTAATTATTTTATATTTAGCTTTTTCTCCAAGGCATTTATCTTTGTGAGGACAACACATACATATTTCTTCAAAGCATCTGTATTCCTTATAGCCTTCACGGGTCGTTGTTTTATATATTAGTGCAACATTATTGGGACAAATATATATGTCTTTATCATAATCATATATATACTTATTCTTTGTATACATTCCTTTTTTATGAGGAGAACGTCTATATGCAACAACAGGTATTATATCTCTATCTGTTATTCCTTTAAAAATAGGATTAGTTGAATATCCTGCATCTAAACCAAGATACTTAGGTTTTATATTAAATGTTTCTTTAATTCTATCTATTCTCTTTAATATCGGTTCGCTATCACTTACGTTACCAGGGGTAACATGAACATCCATAATAATATTATTTTTACTATCTACAGTTCTATGGTCTAAATAAAAAAAGCCTTCGGGTTTATTATCTCTCATCATATATCCACTATCAGGATCAGTTGTACTTTTCTTAATTTCTTTTGTTTCTTTTTTGAATTTTCTTGGTTTTAAAGGCTTTTTATTATGATTCTCTCTATCTTCATTAACATCAATATCTAACTGTTCTATATATTCCTTAGGAGTTACGTCTACTTCAACTTTTTCAAACTTTCTTTTATTAGCATTTGCTTTTATATGAGTTGAATCAGAATAAAGAATTTTACCTCCAACTAAACCTTTTTCCATAGATTGAAGAACTATATTATCAAATATTTTCTGTGGAATATCAGTACCTTTAAATCTTCTAATTCTATTCTGACTTATTGTAGATGAATCTGGAATTTTCTCTGTAATTGAATATCCTAAAAACCATCTATATGCTAAATTTACTTCTATATCTTTAACTAACTGCCTTTCGGAGCGTATGCCATAAAGATATCCTATAAATAACATTTTAAATAATACTACTGGATCAACAGCTGGTCGACCATTTGTATGACAATACAAATCCCTAGTTAAATCCCTAATGAATGAAAAATCTATATATTTATCAATTTTCCTTAATAAATGGTCTTGTGGGACTAATTCTTCTAACATTACTACTTCTATTTCACTTTGTGCTTCTTTTCTTTCGTTTATCATTAATAAAACCTCTATGTAACAAATTTATATATTTTAAATTGTATTACATATTTGGATAAAAATAAAGACTGCTGACACTTTGTCAACAGTCTGAACTCTTAGGTATTTGTACCAAAGAGTTATTTTGTAGAGCAAATAATAAAATAAAGAAAAATCCTATGTAAATAGGTAAGTAGTTAAAGGAATAACACTATAAAAAACTGGTCGGCTCACCACCGATAACAGCTCCGTTAGATGGTAAGGCATTTTTCTTAGACAAGCTATTTAAGGTAGTTTCTTAGTAGTGGAGTGCCTGTCCTGGTGGAGTTTGCATTAGCTCCTAGGGGTGTGTGTAGAGTTACATGGTAGTATACTTGATAAAACCAGACCTAAGCAAGTTTGATACACATAGTGGTTGGAAGCCACGGGATAAATGCGACACGGATACCTCAATGGCTCCGAGCCATAAATTGTGTTTGTTTATCCCCTTCGCAGTGTGTAATTTTTTACTTTATATACTGCGAGGGGGGGAGCGAGCCGTTTCCTAACTCAACTTAGCCATAAATGATTATAGCTTTTATGTCAAGTATAAATTAAAAAATAATTTGTGAGCGAAGGGGTTAAATAAATTATATATAATGTTTAAAATATATTTCTAAATATTAATAAATATATATTATAATGTATGTAAATTACTTTTATTTTAGTTTATTATATTTATTTATGAGT
>UREA01000061.1 GCA_900546715.1 uncultured Mycoplasmatota bacterium
TTTTTTCTCTACCCGTCTCCCCTCCGATCTCCTGTTGGTCCTGTTGCTCCTGTAGTTCCTGCCGTTCCTGCTGGTCCTGTTGGTCCTGTTGCTCCTGATGCTCCAGTTGGGCCTGTCGGTCCTGTTGCTCCAGTAGTTCCTGCCGTTCCTGCTGGACCTGTTGGTCCTGTTGCTCCTGATGCTCCAGTCGCTCCGGTTGGACCTGTTGCACCTTGTGGTAATACTAGATTTAAGAAATAATTTGGTGCTACACCTGTTATTGTAGCAGCTGCTGTTGCGCCAGTTGTTACTGTTCCAATACTTAAGCTTACACTAGCTCCGGTTGGGCCTGTAGGTCCTGTTGGGCCTATAGGTCCAGTTGCACCAGTACTTCCTGTCCCCGCCGGTCCAGTCGCGCCAGTAGCTCCAGTTGCACCTGTCGGACCAGTTGCACCTGTTGGGCCAGTTGGGCCTGTTGGACCAGTTGCTCCAGTTGCACCAGTCGCTCCAGCTGGAATTGAAAATCTTAAAACAGCATTTTCTAATGTTCCTACATTAGTTACTTCTGCTTGAGTTCCAGGAGCAGTTGTAACAGTTACACCAGTTGTTACTGTTGCAGGTCCTTGGGGTCCTGTTGGTCCAGTTGGGCCAAAACAACAACATGGTTGTTCCAATCCTGAACACTTAACCTTTTGAACAGCTCTTTCGTAATTGTTCAAAATATAAACCTCCTTTCTATATAAGATATGCAATATTTGTTTTATTAGAAATGATAATTATCTATAAATCTTTGCTTTTTTCTATAATTTATAATATAATCTTATTGTATAGGGGTCACACATTATGAATATATATAAACAATTTAAAATACTCTGTTTAAGATATAATGTAGATGGTAAAAATAGTAAAATATTATGGAATCTAATAAAACCTATTTGTCTGCATCCAGAATTTAAGAAAAGAACTTATAGTCCTTTTTGGCATCACGATACTACTACTTTAGGTGAACATATCATGAGTGATGCTATTGTTACCTATAAAATGATTTACAAGATTAAAAACAGAAGGAAAAGATTGGAATTTATCAATCTAAAAATTGCTATATACATTGCTATGTTTCATGACCTATATGAAGAACCATGGCAAAATAATATTAAATCTAAAGGCAAAAAATTTAAAAATCTTCATGGATTTACCCATCCCATTGAAGCGGTTGTTAATGCTATAACTTGGTTTCCTAACATTTTTCAAGATGAAGAAGAATCTTTAATGATTATTGATGGGATAATCCACCATATGTATCCCCTACCAGTAAGGGCAATTGATGAATACAAAATAGAATTAAACAATCAAGAAAAATTTGACAAATTACCAGAAATATACAAGAAAATGATCTTTGTTTCCACATATATTGGCAGAGTTGGAGCATTTTCTTTTAGAAAATCATTTTATATCGAAGGAAGAATTATGTCGAAAGCTGATAAATTAGTTGCACTTAGAAAAGAAATATGTAGTGCAGGTGCTTATTTATCACTGATTACTGGTAAAAATAAAAAATTATTAACAAAAAAGGAAGATTAGGATGAATTATTTATCAATTATAAAAATAGCTATAGTTACATTTCCCTTTATTGCATTTTTAATAACTTTACCATATATTTTAAGAGAATATCATAAATATGGTTCTGTTTATTGGTATAGAGCTTTAATTATTTATTCATTTATTTTGTATTTACTTATAGCTTATTTTTTAGTAATACTTCCACTCCCAACTAGAGAAGAAGTAATAGCTCTAACAACACCAACAACACAACTCATACCATTTAATTTTATTACTGAATTTATTACTAAAAGTGGTTTTGTTATAAGTGATTTTTCTACTTATTCTAAAGCTTTAACAAGTAGTTATGTCTTTGTTCCTTTATTTAATATAATACTAACCATCCCTTTTGGAGCTTACTTACATTATTATTTTAAATTTAGTTTCAAAAAGACCTGTTTATTTACATTTTTATTAAGTTTGTTTTTTGAACTTACCCAACTTAGTGGCTTATACTTTATTTATCCAAGAGGATATCGTTTATTTGATGTTGATGATTTAATTCTTAATACCCTCGGTGGCATAATTGGTTATTTTGTCGGAACTCTACTTTTAAAATTTTTACCAAATAGAGAAGAAATTGATGATACAGCCCTAGAACTCGGAATGAAAGTATCTGGTTTTAGAAGAACACTGGCATATGGTATAGATATATTCATTTTTTTAGTTTTTTATATGATTATTCGTTTTACCTTTAATATTACATTTGCTTATAACTTTTTAGTATTTGCGTTTATTTATTACATAATAATTCCTTGGATTTTTAAAGGCCAAACATTAGCTTATAAATTTTTGAAAATAAAAATTATTTCTACTAAACATGAAAAAGTTACATTAATCGAACTAATTTTAAGAAATATACTCTTTTATACTTTTTATTTAATATTACCTATTTTAATAATCATGTTATGTAGTAGTATTGTTAATTATTTTAATAATACAATTTATGTTTATACTATCTTACTTTTAATATTATTTATTTTCTTATATTATGTTATTTCTTTCTTTACTTTAGCTATCAAAAAAACTTTGTTTTATGAAAGATGGAGTAAAACTAAAATAGTTAGTACAATTAAAAAAGATGAAAATTAGCATTATATATTTATATGTTACATTTCCCAATAATCGGAGTATTATATAAATCATTTAATATTACAAATATTCCTTGTTTAGCAATTATTACAGTTGTAGTAACAATTGGTTTATCTCTAGCTTTAATGCTACTTATTGATCATGTTATTACTCCATGGCTAAACAAACCAAAAGCTAAAAAAGCTTAAGTTATACATATAAGAAAAAAATTACGACACTAATTCGTGTCGTTTTTTTTGTAGTTTTGTCGAAATCTGTCGAAACTAAAGACAAGAGAGAAAAAATGTAGTATAACTAACTCAAGGAGGTTTTGGAATGTGGTCTTTAAATGAAGAAGTATGGAAAAAGTTGTTTAATCAACCACAAATGTTAGAATTTTTAGAACACTTTATTAGTGAACTTATGAGTATTGATTATGAAGAAGTTCATAATAATATTGTTGTAGATGCTGATGAAATAGTAAATAATGATAATATTAATTATAAATTATTTCGTCCCTTTGCATTCTTCGTATCTTTTCAAGATTATATTTTTATATTTTTAAAAAATGATACTTTAGAAAAAGTAAAAAATCCTAATAACATATTATTAGCTAAAAAAGTTACTGATGCATTTTCTAACAAAATAGTCGTATTATTAAATTTAAATTTTTATGACTAAAAAAATTAAGGCTCAAACTTGAGTCTTAATTTTTACTTACTTGATATAATTCAACATCAACATTAGTTTCTTGACCAAATAAATCTATAATAATATTCAAACGGTTATTTTCTAAATCAATATTATCAACTTTACCACTCATACCATTAAATGGTCCATCTATAATATTAACAGTATCACCAACTTTTAAGTCTTCTTCAATATTTACTCTACTCATACCCATATTAGCAAGTATTCTATCAATTTCTTGAGGAAGAAGTGGTGTTGGTTTAGCACCTTTTCCAGAAGATCCAATAAATCCTGTAACACCTGGAGTATTTCTTACAATATACCAAGCTTCATCAGTCATAATCATTTCTACTAAAACATAGCCTGGAAACATTTTTTTAACTTTTTCTTTTTTTACCCCATCTTTTACTTCAACTTCTGTTGTTTCAGGAATAATTACTCTAAAAATATAATCTTGCATTCCCATAGATTCAATTCTAGCTTCTAATTTTTCCTTAACTTTAGTTTCATGCCCAGAATAAGTATTTACTACATACCATTGTTTATCCATTATGCCACCCATCCTCTAATTAATGACATTATTAAATTTAATGCCATAAATATCACACATAAAAATGCACAAAATACAATTGTTGATATTGTGTATTTTAAAACTTCTTTTGCTGTTGGCCATTTAACTAATTTTAATTCTTTACCAACTCTTTTCAAATAACTTTCTTTTGGCACATTACTAACAGTTTTCTTTTTCGTATCCTTCTTTTTAGTTGTAGTTTTTTTAACCTGTTTCTTTTCTACATTATTATCAGGTTTAACTACCTTTTTCTTTGATTCTTTTGCCACTTTTTTACCTCCATTAAAAAAACACTTTCGTGCTTGCAATTAATATACCATATATTTTATGATTTGGCAAGCATTTTACTCGTTTCTTTGAATTAAATTGTAAGTTCCCGTATTTTTTAATATGGGAACTTAGTTGTTAAATTTGATTTTGAGTGTTTT
>UREA01000062.1 GCA_900546715.1 uncultured Mycoplasmatota bacterium
ATAATAATACTAATAAAATACAGATATGATATAATAAAATCAAAAATAAAAAGGAGATATTTATATGGAAAGAAGATTATTAAATCCTAAAATAGATTTTGTATTTAAAAAAATATTTGGATCAGAAGAACACCCAGAAATTTTAATATCATTTTTAAATGCAGTACTTAAACCAAAAAAGCCTATTGTATCAGTTGAAATAAAAAACTCAGACTTAGAAAAAGAGTATATAGAAGATAAATTTTCTAGATTAGATGTAAAAGCATTGACAAGCAATAAAGAAATCATAAATATAGAAATACAATTAAAAAATGAATACAATATGATACAAAGAAGTTTATACTATTGGAGCAAATTATATGAAGAGCAACTAGAAGAAGGGGATAGATATGATAAGCTGTGTAGAACAGTATGCATAAATATATTAGATTTTAAATATTTAAAAAATGACAGATTCCACAATGGATATAGGTTAAAGGAAATAGAAACAAATGAAGAATTAACAAATTTACAAGAAATTCACTTTATAGAAATACCTAAGCTAAAAAGATTTGAAAGCCCTGAAGAAATAGTTGATTTACTAGAGGGTTGGGTAGAGTTTTTAAGAGATCCAGAAAGTGAAGTAATTAGAAAATTAGAAATGAGTAATAAAGAAATTAGAGAAGCTAAAGATGAATTATATAGACTTAGCAGAAACTCAAAAGAAAGAGAACTTTACTATCTAAGAGAAAAGTCTTTAAGAGATGAAATAAGTGCATTAGCAAATGCCAAAGAAAAAGGACTAAAAGAAGGATTAAAACAAGGATTATTTGAAGGTAAATTAGAAAGTGCAAGAAGCTTTTTAGATATTTTAGATGATGATACAATAGCTACTAAGCTCAATATCGATGTAGATATAATAAAAAAATTAAGAATAGAAAAATTAAAAAAGTAGTCTTAGGTTAACTCCTCAGACTATTTTTAATATTTAAATATACTACTAAATAAATAATATAATCTATTGTGCTAGTTCAAAATATTTTCCAAATAAAGTTAATTGATTTTAACAAAAAAACAATATCCATTAAGTCTAGTATTTGTAAAATTTAACCAAATACTAGACTTTTTATTTTAGCTATAGAATCATAATTTCCTATCAATTTATTTATTAGAAATGAAATATTATGTCCTAATACTTTTATTGATATTCTTGTTATAAATCCAAGCATTGATTTACTTTTTACTTTATTTAGGTTTAATTGTTCTGTTAATTGAGAAAAGCTAGTTTCTATTCTCCTTCTAACTTTAAATATCAATTGTCTTATTTGTTTTGGATAGTTATCTTTACTATTTCCTCTTTTTAAAAATAGTAAATTTATATCTTTTTCAGTTTTTAACTCAGGCGTTAGCCTTTTGTTAATGTAACCTTTATCACCTATAATAGAAATTGAATTATATTTGGCACATAAATCCCATACTGCATTTCTATCATCAACATTTGCAGGCGTTATAACATAATCAGTTAAGAAACCATCTACTGTAGTAAGTGCGTGAAACTTAAACCCAAAATAGGTTTGCTTTTTTGATGGACATACTCCATAAGAGGCTTCGCCTTTAAAGCACTTACTAAAATGTGCTCTGCCAAACTCACAAACTGGAATCGGCATACTATCTATAACTCTTATATTATTCGAATAAGACTGAATATACAATGAAATATATTCTCTTATCTCATTAATTACAGAATGTAAATTTCGTTTTGTCCTATTAAATCTAGTTCTATCTCCTAACTTTGGAAATAGTTTTGAATATTCCCTACTCAATAAGCTGAAAAATGCTTTTTCTGAATCTATGGTTAGAAGTTCACCAACTATACTTATAGTTATTATTTCGCTATCGCAAAGTTTACTATCTTTGATATTGCGTCTATTTCTAATACTTATAGGTATGATATCATTATATATATCATCAACTATTGTAAAAATTATAGTAAATAAATCCGTTAAATTTTCTACTTTCTGGATATAATAATTATTAAGCTCCAACACTGTAGTAACCCTCCTTTAGATTGGTGATAATCTTAGGGTACTATATTTGTTGGAGTTTTATTATTGTAAAATTTAACTAGCACAATGGATTAATTATATACAAAAATACCCTATAGAGTAGACCTTTTTATTAGCTGTCTACTCTATAGGGTACATTTTAATTTATTGTCTATCTTTTTTATAATTATATGTTTATAAATATCATCTTTATAGCTTCATATTGTGCAAACTCTACACTTACAATCCCTTTTTTATCCTCTCGAGAATGTATAGTGTTTCCTATAAATACATCACCTTCATAAAAATCATCACATTCTCTTTCTAAAAATTCTATAAGATCATGTACTTTTATTGAGTTTTGCTCTGACTTTAATAAAGATATACTATTTACTTCATGATTTTTATATATTGATTCTATACCATATAAAAGGTTGTCCTCTTTTATGTATACAACTTCTCCACCTAATTCTTTTCCTTTTATTAATTTATTTTTAAAATCTAATAAATTCATTAATAAATATACCCCCTAATAATAAAATATTTTATAACCTTATACATTATATTATCCTACAGTATATTTTATTAATAATTTTACCTTTCTGTAAAGGCATTACTCCTCTATACTCCAAATTATTAAAGTAGAATAATCTTCATCTTCTAACAAACTTTTACTAGGTTTTAAAAGCAATCCTTTATCAGTAGAAAAAGTAACATTACTTACTGAAATATTTCCACCATTATCATTTGATTGATATATCATTTTTTTATTTACATTTATATTAACTTTTTCATTATCAAATTTTTTAAATAATAGTGAATCTATTAATACTTTTCCTTCCTTTTCAATCATAGGATTTAAATAATTTATGTAAAGTTTCCAACTAGTACTATTTACTCTGCTATCAACTACAGTTATTACAGTTTTATTTTTTTTAGGTAAAATAACGGGATTTATAGATGATGGCATCATACTAAAAGGAATGTTATCTGTTACGTTTAGAAGTGTTAATTCACCATTAAAAGGAGTTATTACCTTTCTTTCTGAAAAACAAGCATTTAAACAAGCAATTATTTTAACTCTTGTATTATCTAAAATGTTATCATTAATATTAGCTTCAAATAAACCATTTTCATCTGCTTCTAGCGTTAAACTCTTATTATCATACTCTATTTTTACATTAGAATAAGGTATTGTATGGCCTGATATAGCATTTGTAGTAGCAGTAAGTGGATGAACGTTCATCTTTAGCATTCCTATCGTTAATATTTTTTTGCTTTGAAATGAGAAATTACTTATATCTGGTAATAGAGCTAACTCACTATCCGTAAAATTATGAGATGAAATAACCGTATTATCTTTATTTAATGTACCTGTTATTTTTGAAGGCGTATTTTCTTTAAACCAAGAAAAAGCTGGAGCATCATCAAGTGTACATGCTAAATTATAATCAAGAGCAAATATCCACATGTTTATCCTGCTAAATTTAAATGAAAACTCAACCGGATTATTCGTATAAACTACATTTGCATTTTTAGTATAAATATTTATGTATTTTGGATTATCTAATATAAACTTTTGATTTGTTCCTTAAAAATAAAAATTATAATTAATATATATTTCTTCATATTATTCTTTTCAAACAGCTGAATCATTATACTTCTCTTTGCTTTTACATAGCCTAAATAGTCTAAATATCAGTTTATCATCATCATAATTTGGATTTTTATAATGATTTTCAGAAATATACAATCCTTTTTCATCAATATACATCAGATTTGGATTATATGTATATTCAGGAAAAACAGTCTCACCTATTATATTAAAGTTTTTATCTAGAATTATAATAGAAAATATCTTTCTTCCAAAATCCCACAATTCCATATAGTTTTCTCTATTATCTATCTCTGTTTTCAAATAGCAAACTCTATAATACACATCACGGTATTTATCATATAATAAGTTACCATAATTTGGATTTTCACACATAGATTTTAATGTTCCATTATAATCATTCGGCATCACAACCTTATCAATATAATTACTTTTTACATTCACTCTTTCAACAATATTGTGATCTATAGAAGTTATAAATATATCTTCTTCATAGAAAAAAGAATAGATAAATTTATCACCATTAAAACATCTACTAAAATACAATTCTACACCAGCATTCTTTTTTTTATTATCTGCACCACTAAATCGGGGATATTCAAATGGAAGTTCTTGTACATTCCCTGTATTTAGATCAAT
>UREA01000063.1 GCA_900546715.1 uncultured Mycoplasmatota bacterium
ATTGTAATAATATTTGTAAATGAATGTAAGCATATCGGCACTTTGAAAAAGCCTTTCTTGTAAATGATTAAATTTATCAATTTGTTCATAGTTTCCTAAAATAGAAAAGGCTTCTTTTATAGCTACCCCTAAAGTTCTTTGGCCATTATCATAGTAAATCAATATTTTATCAAACCCATCAAAGAACTTTTGATTATTGGTTATTATATTGACATTTACACTTGTATTATTTTTCTAATCTGTTATAATAATAGTCATTAGAAATGAGGTTATTATGGAAGTAAAAACATTTATTGAAAAAAAGAAAGCATATAATCCTGTTGTACCAGAAATAAGTGAAGTAGAAAGTAGAAATCCTGAACTTGTAGAAGACGATGGAAAAACTATTGGATTTAGATATTTTGATCAAGATACTAAAGGAGAAAAATTCAATTATTCATCGTGGATATATTTTGGAGAAATACTAACGATTGATGATATTAAAGCTCAATATAAAAATGTTGATGTTTTAATTGCTAATTTGGAAAATAATGGAATACATACTTTATGTAAAACTACTCCAGGTTATTTTATGACTATGGGTGTTGATGATATGACTTATGAAGAATATAAGCTTCAATTTAAATCAAGAACTCGTTAAATGAGCGTCTAGTAAAGTCAAGAAATTATAAAAATTCTTGACTTTATTTATTTTTTCCCTTATAAAAATGATAGAGGTGTAATGATGATTAAAATTTATGAGAGTCAAAAAAATAACGATGAACTTGAAAAAATAAAAGAAATAAAAAAGAATACTTGGATAAATTTAGTTAATCCAAGTGATAAAGAAATAAAAGATGTTGCAAATTATTTGAGTATTGATGATAAAATAATAAAGCAAGTATTAGTAGAAAAAGAATTGCCTAGATTAAAAAGGTTAGATAATGCTACTTTGATTGTAATAAATGTTCCTTTTATGAAAGATAAAAGTATTAAAAATAAATATATTACTTATCCTTTGGGTATCATAATTACCACTAATAATATTACTACGGTATCTTTAGTTGAACATGCATTTTTAAATAATTTAGAAGACGTTAATACAAAGAAGATTAATCAGTTTTTGATTCAGATATTACTTAAGGGTGCTCAAAGTTATTTGATAACTCTAGAATCTATCGATGAAGATATTAGTAGAATTGAGTCAAGTACTTATAAAGCCACTGATAATAAACAATTACTTAATTTTTTAAATATTCAAAAAACTTTAGTTTATTTTTTAACTAGTTTACACGCTAATGGGGTTGTACTTGAAAAATTACAAAGAGAAAATGTTTTATCCTTTACTAAGGAAGAAGCAATGTTACTTGAAGATGCTATACTTGAAAATAAACAAAGTATTGAAACAAGTACTATTTATAGAGAGATTTTATCATCAACAATGGATACTTATAGTTCAATAATATCAAATAATCTAAATGTGATAATGAAATTTCTAGCAGGTATCACTATTGTATTTTCTGTACCAACAATGATTGCATCTTTCTTAGGTATGAATGTTCCACTAGGTGAATTTGGAGATAACCCAGCATCATTTGCTTTAATAACATTAATATCTTTGATAATATCTTTATGTATTGCCTGGTGGCTTAAGAAGAAAAATATGCTTTAATTGACACATAAAAGTGTCTTTTTATTTGAAATTCTTTATAAAATACTAACTTTTATTGTATAATAAAGACAATGGTGGTTGTATGCAAGCGATATATTTAATAATTGGTTTTGTTATAATTATTAAAGCATCAGATTTTTTAGTTGATGCGGCATCTTCACTTGCTTTAAAACTGCATGTTCCTAAAATGCTTATTGCTCTAACGATTGTTGCTTTTGGTACATGTGCTCCAGAAATTGCTATATCTTTTCGGAGTGTAGCAACTGGTGATGGCGAAATGGCTTTTGCTAATATTGTTGGCAGTTGTGTTGTCAATGTCTTTTTAATCATTGGTCTTGCAGCATTCATCCGTTCTATTAAAGTTAAACATGCTACAATAAAAAAAGAATTACCACTACTTTTAATTATTACAACAGTCTTTTCAATTTTGATGCTTGATAGTATTTTTAATCCTTTTACAGATGATACATTTTCTAGAACCGATGCTGTAATATTAATTTTACTGTTTTTATTATTTGTTGTTTATTTGGTTCAAATGTTATTTAAAAAAAGTAATGATCCTGAGGAAGGAAGCGGGGATATAAAATATAGTCCAATTGTATCTATTATAGTTTTGATAGTCTCTATTATTTTAATTATTTATAGTAGTGATTTAATTATTAATGCTGCAGAGAATATTGCACAGAGGCTTAATATTAGTGAAAAGGTAATAACCATGTTTGCAATAGTTGTTGGAACTAGTCTTCCAGAGATGGCAATGACTGTTACTAGTGCTAAAAAAGGCGAGTATGATATGGCGATAGGGAATATAATTGGAACTAATATTTTTAATATTTGTATAGTTTTAGGTTTGCCGGTTTTAATTTATGGTAATGTAGTACTTACAGGTTTTGGCATAGTTGATATTATTGCTACATTCCTATCTTCATTCATGTTATTCATATTCGCTCGAAGTGAAAAAACAATTGATAAAAAAGAAGCAATTGTTATGCTTGCTATATTTGCCATTTATTATATCTATTTATTAGTAGAAATTTAAGGTATTCGACAAAAATCGACATTATTTTTAAAGAAACTATGTTATAATAGAAAACAAAAGCGAGGTAGTTATGAAAGTATTTGGGAAAAATGTTTTAAAAGAAACAAAAAAAGAGAATATTAAGAAAGTTTTTACGTCAAGAATAGAGTTTTTAGAATATTGTGAAAAAAATAATATTAAATGTGAGCACGTTACAAATGATTATTTAAATAAACTTGTTAAAGGTAATCATCAAGGTGTAGTTATAGAAGTAAATGATTATAAGTACTTTGGATTAAACGATATTGAAGGGGATTTTTTAGTTATGCTTGATCATTTAGAAGATCCTCATAATTTTGGAGCAATAATTAGAACTTGTGCTGCAGCAGGTGTTACATCAATAATTATTCCTAAAGATAGAGCAGTTAAAATTACTGATACAGTTGTAAAAACTAGTGCGGGGACAATAAATAAAGCAAAAATAATTATGGTTAGTAATTTAGTTGATGCTATTAAAAAATTGCAAAAGCAAGGTTATTATGTTTATGGAGCTGATGCAACTGGTGAAGATTATCAAACAATTGATTTTAGTGGTAAAAAAGTTTTAATTATTGGTAATGAAGGAAAAGGTATTAGTCCTTTAGTTAAAAAGAATTGTGATTTTTTAATAAGTATTCCACTAAATAATAATGTGGAAAGTTTAAATGCTTCAGTTGCTGCAGGCATTCTCATCTATGCGGGGTATCAAAATGATGGAAAACGATTATGAATTAGTATATTTAGCGCAAGAAAATAATGAATTTGCCCAGGAATATTTAGTTAGCAAATATAAATATATAATAAATATTATTATCAATAAAAACTTAGTCCGAGTTAAAGCTTTAAAACTTGATAAGGAAGACGTTTATAATATAGGGTTATATGCACTGCATCAGGCTATTAAATTGTATAATAATGAAGATGATGTTACATTTGTTTCATTTGCAACAATTTTAATTAATAGAAGAATTAATGGATATTTTAAGTTGAATAGTAGAAAGAAAGATACTGTGTTTTTAAATTCGGTATCTTTATATGATGAAAATATTAACAAAAATAAATTGTTAAATGTTACTTTTGATCCGGATAGTATGATAGAAAAAAAAGAAAATCATCGAGAATTACAAAGTAAGATTTTAAATCAATTAACGGGTTTAGAAAAATCTATTTATAAATTAATGACAGAGTTTGATGCTGATGAAATAGCTCAAATATTGAATATAGATATTAAAAGTGT
Source organism: uncultured Mycoplasmatota bacterium (assembly GCA_900546715.1). Lineage (GTDB taxonomy): Bacteria > Bacillota_I > Bacilli_A > RF39 > UBA660 > Onthocola_B. Next base: position 3,946 of record UREA01000063.1, read on the forward strand.
ATATAATGCTATAACAAGAATTCGTAATAAAACGAGTAAAATGCTTGAATTAAATTCAAAGTTCCCGTAAAAGGTGCAAAATAAGATTAAAAGAGAAAATTCCCATATTTATGGGGAT
>UREA01000064.1 GCA_900546715.1 uncultured Mycoplasmatota bacterium
GCATCAGGATATGCGGCATAACCATAATCACTTACATACATTAAGCCTATTTCATCAGTATATGTTGTTGGATTACTTCCATATCCGGCATTATTTCTTTCTCCATCATAAAATGCTTTGGCTATATTGCTTGTTGATGTCATTCCTCCAAGATGCCATGTTGTTGGTGCTATTAAATTTTGCCAAGTTGCACCTAAATAATTCCAATAATTGGTATTTAAATTTATTGTATTAAATTCACTTGTTGTCCAGTTATTTGTGCCCTCCCTACTTACACTAGTATCATAATTCCATCTATATATGGCAATATCAGATTGTGTCATGTTTCCTTTATAATCAGATGATTCTCCCCACATATCAACATAACTTCCATTATAATCTCTACCATCTGTTCCAAGCATGGCACTTGTTGTATAATCGCTCTTTATTAATTTTACTTGGTATTCGCCGTTATCATTTAATACTCCAATAATTCGATATAAATTTTCTGCAGGACACGGCGTTGTTGTTGACCCAAAGCATACATAGTTATTTGGATTCGCTCCAGAATAACGATAACCATTATCTTCCGCCCCATTTGCTAAATCTGCATCATGATAATATACACCTTCTGCACCATCTCCTGCTAATGCATTAAATTCTGCTATACAACTCGCTAGATTATCTCCACTTTCACATATATCTGCTACCATTGTTGGTGGTTCTATTCTATCTTTTTGCAACACTACCTCCATATTAAGATTTGCTGTTTCATTTATTGATTGATCAGTATCTAAATTAACAAAAGTTAGTGTAAATGTCCATGTATGTGTTGTTCCATTTGTTGATGAAGTTGTACTTATTGGATGATCTATAGCTATATTATATGCTCCAGTTAAACCTGTTATATCAAATCCTTTTACCCCATTAACTTCAACAAATGATAATGTATCACTACTTGCTTCAAGTAATGTACCATTTTCATCATATACACTAAGTATTAATTCTGCAGTATTATTATCGGTTGAATAAGAGTAAGTATTTTCATATATTCTTATTCCTGCAAAATATGTTGTTGATGCATCATTTGTATCACTGCTGGCAATTAATCTTACCTGAGGATTAGTAGTATCCGTTAGATTACCAGAACCTGTATGAAAATTATCAGTTGATGCCGATAAACTTAAATCATTACCTTTACTAAATATAATTGTATCTCCACTTGGTGTTACTTCCCCAGTACCAGTAAGTTCATCTGTTGGTGCTGGACCTAAATATGAATATGTAAATCTACCAATAAATAGTGCTATTACTACAAGTATTAGTACAAATAAAATAGCAAGTATTACTTTTCTAATATTTTCTTTTTTCAAATTTATCACCTATTCTATAATAAATTATAACAAAAAATATAATTATAATAAAGTAATTTATTTAAAAAAGTAATAAAATGTGTTAATATATTAACTTAAGTGAAGTATTATGGATAGTAAATTTAAAAAAATGTTATATGAATGTTATAAAAAAGTTAAAATTAATCCTCAAGATATTAAAGCTAAACAAACTTTAAATATCTTATACCTAGATTATTGGAGGGATCATACAGAGTATTTTGATTATAGTGACTTTGAAGAAGAAAATAGATTATTACTTTTAAAATATCAATATTTATTAGATATAGTAGATGAAATAAGAAAAAAAGAAGATTTATGTTTTGATTATGAATCAAGTATTAAATTAAGTAATGATGATATATTTGAACTTCTTTATGATTTCTTTAAAAATGGAACTAATGAATATTTTTTTAATATATTTTTACAAATATACAAAAATAAAGATAAAAATATTTTAATATATAGAGATTTAGATGTTCCATTTTTAGGAGAATCACACTTTTATCCTCACAATAATAATTATAAATGTATAATATGTATGGATCCTGAATTTAACGACTATGATTATATTCCTATAATTGCTCATGAAATGGGACACGCAATAGAATTTTTAAGTAATTTTCATCCAGACTTATATTATATAAATTCTAATTACATTGAAATTGTAAGTATGTTTTTTGATATGATTTGTAATTATTATTTTAGTAACACTTTTAAAAATGAAGCATTAAGCTATGCTATATATAATGATAACTTAATAAGGTGTTTTTCGGATTTTATTATTAATCCTGAAAGCTATAAAGTAGCAATTAATACACTTCCTTATGTTATTGGCAAAAGCATAGCTTTGGAAATTTTTATGATATACATGCATGATAAAGATGAAGCTTTATATTTAATAAAGAAAATTATTGAAATACCTAAATTTATCGAACCAGTTGAATATTATAAAAGAATACTTAATTTAGGAATAATACCCAATAATGCTTTAGATGAATATGAAAATATTCTAAAAAGAAAGTTAAAAACATGAAAAAATGACATTTTTTCATGTTTTTTTAGTATCTTCGACAAAAACCAACATTTTTTTAAAATGAGTGTGCTACTATATAGAGCTAAGGAGATGGTATATATGATTGTATTTACTTTTTTATTCACAAATTATTGACCTTTGTGAATAAAAAAGTTAAAATTAATGTGGTGATTAATTATGTTATTTTTTAGAAAAGAATTAAAGAAAAAATATAATTCTACTTATAAATTGAATAAAGCTTTAGAAAATAAAGAAATTTTTAAAGTTCAATTTGGTTTATATTCTGATAAAGAATATGTTGGAACATTAGAAATTATATCTAAAAAGTATCCTGATGCTATTTTAACAAATGATTCAGCATTTTACTATTTAGATTTAACCGATGTTATTCCTGATGTATATTATGTAGCTACATCAAGAAATCATACTAGAATACATGATAAAAATATCATTCAAGTATTTATTCCTAAAGAAGTATTAGAACTTGGTAAAAAAAGAACAAAAATAGAAAATGCTAATGTATATATTTATGATAAAGAAAGAATGTTAATTGAATTAGTAAAAAAGAAAAAGAAAATTCCTTTTGATTATTATAAAGAAATTATAGCAAATTATAGGAGTCAAGCAGATAAATTAGATATACATAAAATACAAGAATATATCTCATTTTATTCTAACAAAGATTCATTGCTTGATACTATTCAAAAAGAGATATTTAAATAAAATAAAAAAATTGGGAGCTTAAAAAGGCATTGAGTCTGTAAAAAAAATTGTGTAAATAGAAATCTCTCTATGATAAAATAAGAAAAGGAGAGATTTTTAAATGAAAG
>UREA01000065.1 GCA_900546715.1 uncultured Mycoplasmatota bacterium
GGATATAATCTAAATTGATAACCTTTTAAAATAGTAGTCATACCAAATTTCCTCCTTGTAAATCAATTGTATCAAACTGTTGTTTGAGTGTCAATAATTTTATAAAAAAAGTATGACTTTCCTATTATATAAAAACTAAAGAATTCACACTTTTATTTAATCAAACCATTGAGTTCTTGAATAAAACCAAGCACCTTTATTCGGATATCCTGGAGGAACAATGGCATTATTATTAAAATATGTAGCCATGTATTTAGTTTTTATATAACCTTCAACTACTCCAAAATGCAAATGTGAACCCGTTGAGCATGATTCCCAACGCCTTGTTTTTGAACCTCCACCTTGTTGTCCAATTATGGTATTAGCATTAACTATATCACCAACTTTTACATTAACAGTTAAAAGATGAGCATATTGAACAGTATATTTTTTTCCTCCAATTAACACTTGAATATATACTTGATTTCCACCACAGGTTTTTCCGCCACCATTTTCATATTTGCTTTTTGCATCAACCGTAGCAACTACAATACCATTCCCCACTGAATAAACACTTGTTCCTTCAGAATTACCAGCTATATCTACAGCCCTATGAATTTTAGTTTTACCAGTAATCGGATCTTTTCTTACACCAAAAATACTGCTAACTCTACCTTTATTCAACGGTTTATACCAAATGTTACTACCGTGAATACTTGCACAAACATCTAAATCTTGATCTTCATCACAACCCATTTCTTCGTATGCCTTAATTAAATCTTGTTTTGATACAATTTCTTCTTCAATACTCATTCCAACTTCGCCTAAACCCGACAAATCATATTGAAGATTACTTATTTTTTCTTCATAATCTAATATTTTTTGTTGTAATTCGTCTTCATATTCAATTAAATCAACTTGTAATTGTTCATTTGTTTCAATTAAGTCTTCAAGTTCTACTAATCTTTTTTGATTATAATCAGCTATTTGATTTATGGCATCACTACGCATTACTAAGTCAGTCATGCTACTTGAATCTGTAATAAATTCTAAATAAACATTTTCTCCTTGCATAATTTGAAAATATGTCATCAGTTTTTGAGTCTCATCATGCAATTGGGTTATTTTTTGATTAGATTCTTCAATTAATATTTTGGCATCTTCTATTTTTTGACGAGATTCTTCAATTTCTTCTTCTGCATTTAAAATCGCTAAATTATTCTCTTGAATTTCAGCTTCTGTTGCCTGTTTTTGATTATCATTTTTTCTTTTTTGATCTTGCAATTCTTTTAACTCTTGTCTTAATCCTCGTAGAGTATTTGCTTCCTCTGCATTAACCTGAACTGGTTCTAAAAAGCAAACTCCTAAAATCAAAAATACAAATATATATCTTATGAAATATTCACATAATTTCTTCATACGCATCATATCTTTAAATACTTTCCTACCGCTCTAAGACTACCAAGCATACCAACTAAGGCTCCTAAAATTACAAGAGCAAGTGATACAAAGAAAACAAAGTTATATGGTTTTATTAAAACAATCATGTTAGAAAATACATGGCCATTTAATGTTGAATATAAAATTACATATCCATAAATAGTTATACATATTGGAATTATTGCTCCGATTACCCCAATAATAAAGCCTTCAAAAATGAATGGTAGTTTAATAGAAATATTACTTGCTCCAACTAAACGCATTATTTCTATAGCATTTCTACGACTAAATATAGTAAGTTTTATTGTATTACTAATTAAGAATGCTGTAACTATAATTAATGCAATAACAACAACTACTACTATTTTTTGAATAACATTAAATGCTGAAACAATGTTTTCTACCATGCCTTCGCCATATTTAACGGTATCTACTCCTTCAATAGAACTAACATATTCTGCAGTTTCGCTTAAATGTTCTACATTTTCAACTTTTAAAATGAATGAATCCATTAATGGATTTTCATCCAAGTAATTAAGTACTGTTTCAAAAGTATCATCATAAGCACTCATTTCTTCTTTCCATTCAGTTTTACTTTTAAATGTTACTTCAGATACATTATCTTGAGAATCGATATCAGCTCTTATATTTTCAATTTCTTCTTCAGTTATATCACTGTCTAAATAAACTACTATACTAAGTTCATCTTCAATTGATTTAGTGGCATTATTAATATTTGCAGCACAAATTATCGCAACTGATACTAAAATCAAGGTTATTGTAGTACACATAATAGATGCAAAACTTAAACTAAAATTTCTTAAGACACTTTTAAAAGCATCTCTTATACTTCTTATAAAAATTCTAATTGCTCTCATGGGTCTTATAACTTCCTTTCGCATAGTCACCAACTAAAACACCATGATCGATTAATAGTACTCTTTTCTTCATTCTATTTACTATATCTCTATCATGAGTTGCCATAATAATAGTTGTACCTAAATCTTTATTAATACCTTCGATAACTTTCATAATTTCGCGACTTGTATCTGGATCTAGATTTCCGGTTGGTTCATCACAAATAAGCAATTTAGGACGATTTACTATTGCCCTAGCAATACACACTCTTTGTTGTTCTCCACCAGATAATTCATATATCTGCGAACGGTAATCCTGGAAAGATTTACTTTGCTGGCAATCTCATTGCTGCTGAGAAAAATCCATTTGTTTTCTTCCAGATAAGAACGAATCAGTTCCAGAGTTTGTTCCTGCATACCTTTTTCCAGAAGTGCTTTTGGCGAATAGGATGTACTCTGTACCAGCAGACAGTCAATTTCCGACTGATTCAGTTCTTTATCCTAAGTGGAAACAATTTTCATGTAATAAATTAACCAGTTTTGCTACTTCTTTATAATTTTTTTCCTGCTCCCATGCATCCAGAAGTCCCGACTGAAGCTTAATCCTCGTCTGCGCATCCAGTGCACTGAAAGGTTCATTCAACAAAAGCACTTCCGGATGTGCTGAACAAGCTCTGGCAAGCTAATCGGAACATCAACCATTTTGCGGGCATCAGCAAAATGGTCGTCACACCCGCC
>UREA01000066.1 GCA_900546715.1 uncultured Mycoplasmatota bacterium
CACAAAGCCTTTTCCCTCTAAATAGAAAGGGTGTTCCGCAGTGCAGATTATTTCCTCTCCCGCCGCATAAACATGATACCATTCTTGCGTTTCGTTGCGGAAAAGACGCACCACCTCTTTGTAGCACTTCTCGCCTGTTTCCTCGTCATAGACAAGGTGTATTTCCGTCTATTTTATTATTATATGCTTAACTTAACGTATTTGTCAATATAATTAAATAGGGATTTGACTTACAAATCCCTATTTAATACATTTCAACCACAATTATAAAATTTAATTGATATCTGAATTTTCAATATCAATTTCTTCTTTATTTGGTTTTCTAACATATGGCACCATATCCTCACTGCAAGCACCAAATTTTTTATAATTATCCCTTGCTTGATTTAATGATAACTTTCCATTTGGTCCCCCAACTATATCATTCGGATTATCTTGCCCTATTACATCATATTGCCAAAAGCACACCGGACATATATTGCAATTTACTTCTTCTCCATAATCTTCAATGGTATAATATCCACAACAAGGACATTTTATCTTTTTTAATACTTTCACTTGAGTTTTCTCCTTACGGTTTATATAAAAGACTTATTTCTTTCAACCGATATACATTATCCAACATATTTACGTTTCTGTCAAGACCATTGACTCGAAAGCACTATTAATTATATTTCTGTAAATTTCGGCAAAAATTAAACCCCGCGCCAATTAGCACGAGGTTTCATAATTTCAATTTTAAAAAACTAAATACTCGATATATTTAGTTTTTTGGTTCATATTGTAGTTTCATATATTTTTATCCATCCCTCCAAGTTGATTAATTTTGGAAATAAATCAAAGCTTCCATAAAATTCTTCAATCAGTTCTACCGGTTTTACTTTATCAAAGTACCCTTTTTTACTTAAATGTAATATTATTTCGATAATATTATTTTTTGTCACCTCTTTTACCAGAACAATATTATTTAATATTTCATATAATTTTCCCATACTCAATGATTCATTATATTCCTGAGTTAATGTAAAAATATCATAAATCATTGGATGAAAAAATTTTCCGTCTATCGCAACTAACACATCCGGTCGCATACCGTTACTTTTACAAGCATATTCAGCATACTCGTCGTCATCGCTAAAATAAATACTTAAATTCTTCATTTTTCTCCATTAATGGTTTGAGGACTACTTGATTTAATAAATTTTGATAATCGATTAATGGCATTGCATATTTTGGTCTTATAACATAATGTCCTAAATCTATGCCTTTTTGTACTATTTCTAATCCTTCAGGCACATAAACTACTTTATGGGGAGTTCCAAACTTTGCAACTTTCTGTGGATCAATATTTAGAGATATACCGTCCTTACCAGGAACCACCATTCCATCTTTTATTACATATTCGTAATTTTTAAGGGTCATATCACTTCCACCACGATATAAGTAAACCCCGCACTTATTATGAACCAACACATTACTATGAGAAACATAGTAAGTATGGAAATCTTTTACTTCAAAGTTGTAGGTGGTTTCGGGGATATCAACGTATTCGATTCTTAAAGAATCTATTTCAACTTTGCTGCCGTCACTGAGAAGAAGATTGTCTCGTTCTTTCAGTTCCCTTGCAGGCACAAAGCCTTTTCCGTCTACATAGAAAGGGTGTTCCGCAGTGCAGATTATTTCCTCTCCAGCCGCATAAACATGATACCATTCTTGCGTTTCTGGTAGCGTATTATTTTATTTATTAAGTATAAAGTTATAGTCTTTGTTTGTCAACTTAATTAAAAAGAGATTTGCATTTGCAAATCTCTTTTTTAATTTTTTCTAAAAACTCGATTTTTTAATGTTAAAAAACTGAATTAAAACGATTTTTATATTGATTTATAATCAATTAAACTTAATTTTACCGGTATTGCTTCCCAATAATCTTCTAAATTTAATCCTTGCTGTAACAATTCGTTTCGGATTTGTATAAAATTTTCTACTTCTTCATAAGAATTTAATAATCCATTTTGATTAAGTAATTTTTTGATATTATCAAAACTTTGAATATTATCATCCTCAAATACCTCTATTAGGTATGATACATTATCTCCAGCCATACAATCATATCCCAATATTTCTGTATCTTCTAAGTCATCAAGCGCAATAGAAAACTTTTTTTGGGACATTACTTTCATAACAATTATATCTATGTTTCTTTTCTTGCAATGATTAACATATTTTCTTAATAATTCAACATCATTTAAAATTTCTATAAAATTATTTTTCTCAAAAGCCATTTCAATTAATTTTGTCAATTCCTTAGAATCATTGTCTTCCTCTTTTTCTAATGGCCAATTGTGGTAACTTGCTATTCCTCTATAAAAATTATCAGTTAAAAATAATTCACCATTGCACACCAAATCCTTAACTATATAACCATTATTATAAAGCATATTTTCTCCTTTTTTAGACCTTTATGGGTATGTGCCAATTATTAAATCCTGTATGAAGATGCGGATTTCTACTTATCGAAATACCTCTTAAATGTCCCATATCAATTCTAATATTTATCCCATATTCATCTCCCCATTCAACAAGCGTAATTGCTTCGTCCATCGATAAAGGTGTTGTTTTTCCATTTTCTTTAATTAATTCTATTAAAGCTTTTTGATTGGGGTCATAACATACATTATGAACCAACACATTACTATGAGAAACATAGTAAGTATGGAAATCTTTTACTTCAAAGTTGTAGGTGGTTTCTGGGATTTCAACGTGTTCAGTTTTTAAAGAATCTATTTCAGCTTTGCTGCCGTCACTGAGAAGAAGATTATCTCTTTCTTTCAGTTCCCTTGCAGACACAAAGCCTTTTCCCTCTAAATAGAAAGGGTGTTCCGCAGTGCAGATTATTTCCTCTCCCGCCGCATAAACATGAT
>UREA01000067.1 GCA_900546715.1 uncultured Mycoplasmatota bacterium
TTTTTCAGTAGGAAAGTATACTGATGTCCCTCCAAATTCTTTAAATAAAGCCTTTATTTTGTCTATTCCAAGCTCTACAGCTATATTTTCAAATTGTGGAGGTAAGTCACTTATTTTTAATTCCATAAAATATCCTCCTATAAAAGTTATTTATATTGGATATTCTACAAAGTTGATATTTTACCTACTTAAATAAATAAAAATTTATCGATTACTATAATCTAATTATTTCTTCCAAAAATATATCCAAGTGTTGCTGTAATTATTGGTATAATTAAATTCCAAAATTCTAAAATATTCTTTTCTCTTTCATTTTTTGGTATCCAAAAATAAATTATGCCTACTATAATTAGCAAAAAACATAAAGTGAATGATATATACAAACTAATATTATTTGTATTACTTCCTAATAATTTAGATAACTTCCCACCAATACTTTCATTTTTTTGTTTTTGATAATGTTTATATATATCAATTACTTTACCTTTTAATTCATCATTTAATTCATTAAACACTTCTTTTTCCATTATTTTAGATATAGCCATTTCTTCATTTCCTATATCTAAATTTAAACTATTTTGATTATTATTCATATTCTATTTTATATCCTCATAAAAAGTATATATTATATGCCTACTACTTTCTTGAGATATCTTATATACAATAAAATGGAAGTATAATTTTTTTCCTCCTATAGTAGCTAAATTTTGTGGATATACAGTACCTGAACCTAATGAATTATTAAAGTTATAACAAGTAATAGTTATTAATGTTCCTTCAACATCTGTTTTAATATATGTTGATTTATTTTCTTTATCATCTTTAAAAACTAGTTTAAGATCAAAGTTAAAATCATCTGATTCTGTAGATAATTTAAATATTAAATCTGAATCATTATTAAATAAAATAGTAGTACCACTATGAATAATTTTTTTATCAGATGAAAAAGTTTCTATCTTCATAATAACCCTCCTAGAAATTATTTTTATTTTAAGTTTATTCCTTTTTTCAATTAAATAAAACAGGCTAAAGCCCCCCAATACAAAGAGGACAAAAAGTGGGACACCTATTTATTAAACTAACCGCCCTACTTTTGACTTACTTATCCCTAGTATTTTAGCTATTTCTCTAACACTGTTTCCTTTATCTTTTAATTCTTTTATTTCTGTTTTTAAATCTTTCATTTCTTGTTGTTTTTTTGTTAATCCATTTTCATTTCTTCTTTTAGCCTTTTGCTTAGCTTTCTTCTCATCTGCACATCTTCTATACTTTTCTTTACCAGAAATAATAGTCTTAAGGTGCATTTGCTCTTCTAATGTTATATCCAATATCTCAATTAGTTTTGTATTAGTATACTTATATTTCTTATCAACATAAGCTTTCTGTGCAGATTTAGTATCTCTAATAACTTCTCTTTCACCTAATGGTTCTTTAAACATAGAATTAAGCTCTAAAGCCTTATCTAAAGCTTCTTCTGGATCTTGTATAAAACAACAAGTAAAATATCTATATAAAAATAAAATTAACTCTCTATGACCTTTAACATCATAATCCCTAAGTTCACAAATCTTTGTTATATCTAAAATCCTTGCATGATATAAGCTATACTCAGTATAAAGACTCACAATTTTTTTGGGTCTACCCTTTTTCTTTTCTTTTTTCTCAGTAATTTCAGGTAAATACTCTTCTTGTATATCTCTTAACCTATACTTATAGCTATGCATGTCCAAAATCTCTACATAACTATTACTCTTTGAATTAACTGTACCTGCAATTCGTAAAACTCTAGTTGGATCAAGTGCATTTGCATCTGCTCCAAACTCTTTTAATTGATTATAAATATATCTTTGAACTGCATACCAAAGCGGCATAGCCATACTTGGTACAGGTTCTATTAAAAGTACATAATAAAGTCCTCTCCCACTATCTATTAAAAAATTAGGTTGTGGTATTTTAGTCCCATAAAAATCTTTTTCTAAAAAATACTTTACAGCTTCTTTAGAATACTTAGTTTTATGGCAATCTATATCAATATAAATAGTTCTAAGCTCTTTTATATTTTCAATCCTTCTTTGTGGCTTATAAAATGTATTTTGAGATACATATGCATTTATTATATTTAAAATATCTTCCGCATTATCTATAATATCTTCACTCTTATAATGCCACTGTTTATAGTTTGGGTCTTTTGAAGATATTGTTATATACCCCTTACTATCCTTATGTAACATTTCCAAATGATTTATACATTCCTCTATATCAAAGTCTCTGACTTCTGCTAAATTATTTAATTGCATAAAAAACTCCCCTTATCTATTTAATCTACCCCAAAAAAGATAAGAGAAGTTTCTTTATATTCTTGTCAGTTATTTCTGTCTGTGATAAAATAACAATATAAAAAATTAAAAAGCTCTCTATCGAAGATTTAGATTCTCTTATCTTTTTCTTTCATAGGGTTTTAGATAAAAAAGGTTAGAATCTCTGTTTGGCGATGGAGGGTTCTAACTTTTTTTATTTTCCGATTATTATAGATAAATTGTACCATAAAATGAGTAATTCATACAAGAAAAATAGAAACAGGCTAAAGCCCCCACAATACAAAGAGAACAAAAAATGGGACACCTAATTTTTATTAATTTTATTCCACATATACTTTGATACTATTGGCTCTAACTCAATTATAATATCTTTTTTTCTTTTTTTCCGTGATATTCAAATACT
>UREA01000068.1 GCA_900546715.1 uncultured Mycoplasmatota bacterium
ACAATAAATTGTCTCTAAATTCTTAACAATTTACGTGCTGAAGCACGTGGCCTGAACCTATTGTCCGAAACGGTCAATTGCTTTTGTTAATAAATTTTAGTATTAATGAATATTTATTATGAATTTAGAATAATTAAAAGACACAGGTCAGAAGGTCGTAGATATTTAATCTAAACCCATAACTGACGGTTCTGTGTCTTTCAATAATATTAATATATATCTATTTCCACAAATTGTCAATTATTTTTGTTAATAAATTCCTTTTTTTGTATTTACAAATGAATAAAAATTAGATATAGTTAAAGTATGGGTGGTACTTATGAAAGATAAAATAATATTAATGCTTGCAGATGGCGAAAAATTATCTCCAGCTAAGATTAGAGATAATTTATATATTTCTAATAGCAAAAATGATCGATTTAAATATGATGAATTAACTAAATGTTTAAAAGAATTAGAACTAGATGGAATTATTTATTATGATACTTATGAAAATAGGTATTTTACTTTTCCATCTAGTTTTTTATTGTTAGATGTTGATGTTAATAAAAAGGGCCATATGTTTGCAAGTGTGAATAATAAAACCTATGACTTTTTATCGGAATCTCTACCTAAGATACTTCCTTTTGATAGAGTTGTTGCTAAAATGCATGGTCATCAAATAAAAGTAATAAAAGTTTTAAAACGAACTAATCCTTATGTTATTTGCGAGGTTATGCCAGAATATAAAATTAGAATGGTTGGTAATAACAATATCAGTTTAGATATAGCTAAAAAAAGTATTAAAAATTTGAAAGTTGGTACAAGAATACTAGTTAAGTTAAGTGAAATTAGTTTTCACGATGCTATAACTTGTGAATTTGTATCTAAGGTATGCAAAAGTGAAGAATTAGCCCTAGCTTATAATAATGGATTTAGAGTATATTATACTAAAGAAGAATTAGAACAAATTAATTCTTTACCTAAAGAAGTAAATGCAAGTGAATTAGATAATTATGTAGATCATCGTGATGAAGTTGTATTTACTATTGATGATGCTGATTCATATGACTTAGATGATGCTATAAGTATTAAAATGCTAGAAGATGGTACTATAAGTTTAAGTGTATTTATTGCAGATGTAGCACATTATATTAAACCGGGAAGTCCTTTATGGAATCGGGCAGAAAACTTAACTACTTCAACCTATTTTGAAACTGGAGCTATATTTCATATGATCCACCCTAAAATATCTTGTGGGATATGTTCACTTAATCCGGGGGTTGATAGACTTGCTAAAGGTTATATATTTAAAATTAGTCCTGATGGTGAAATACTTGATTTTAAAATAGAAAACTCGGTAATTAGATCAAATAAGAAGATGACTTATAAAAAAGTTGATAATATTTTAAATGGATTAATGCCTCCGAAAAGTTATATACCCTATTTAAATGATTTATTTAAATTACAGCAAATTACTAAAAAAATAGCTAAAAATGCTTTTTGTGATACAACAATTAGTTATAAAGTAAATGAAGATAATATCTTAGAAGAGACAAACATTGAAAAAAGCAATCATCCTAGTAGTGATATTATTGCTACATGTGCTGTTTTAGTGGGTAAAACTTTAGCTGAACACCTTTATAATTTAGGTTCCTTAATGGTATATCGCAATCATAAAAACACTTATTATGAGGAATTTAGAAAATTACTTGATGGTATAGGATATAAAATTAAAGCAATTGAAAAAACTGATGATGAATATGTAATAAAAAAAGTTATAGATACTTTGAAAAGTAAAGAAGAATTTATGGTTTTTTCTAGTCTTTTATTAAGCAATGCATCAAAAGCCTATTATGATATCAATAATATTGGTCATTATGCCCTAGATACTAAGGCTTACTCCCATGCAACAAGCCCTATTAGAAGATTTTCTGATTTATTAATTGGGACAATACTAGATAATCAAGAAGTTATATTTAGTGGCAATTTTGATTTAGAAAAATATAAAAATTATTTAGAAGATATGGCTCATAGATGTACTATTATGGAAAAATGTGCTGAGAAATTTACTTATGAATACTATGAATTACAAGGAATTAAAGAAATAATTAGTAATTATGATGAATTTACTATTGGGAGAATTACTAATTTAAATAATGATTATATAACCATAAAGTTAGAAAATGATATAGAAGGAATAATCTACTTAGCAGATTTTGCGGATGGCTTATATAAATATAATAAAAGTAGTAAATATTTGTATCATCCTGATGATAAAGATATTTTAATGCCAGGGATGGCAATTAGTATAAATCTAAAAGATTATGATTTAGAATTTCGAAAATTATATTTTTATGGTAATCCACTAAATAGAGAAATTACATTAAAAAAAAGATTATTTAATTAAATAAATTAAAAATTCAATAATTAAATATCTTCGGTAGTGTAAGAAATTCTGTGTAAATGAGAATTCTCTCTTGTAAGGAATCTTTAAAATAGAGATTCCTTTTGTTACT
>UREA01000069.1 GCA_900546715.1 uncultured Mycoplasmatota bacterium
ATCCCCATAAATATGGGAATTTTCTCTTTTAATCTTATTTTGCACCTTTTACGGGAACTTTGAATTTAATTCAAGCAGTATTAATCTTTTGTAAGTATACCTATATCCCCTGGAGTTATTAAGAAAGCATTAGAATCATCAGTATCAAGATGTACTTCATAATATCCGTCATCTGATACTTTAGCTTTAACATCGATTACTCCTGGTTTTTCGCCATTAATATGAAGTTTTAATACTTCATCATCAACAACTCCAAGTTCTTTAGCCTTATCAGGATTCATATGAACATGACGATCTGCTATAATAGCGCATCTTTCAGTAATTTCTCCTTTAGGTGTAGAAATGGTAACAACTTCCGCTCCATCTAAGTGTCCACTCTTTCTAACTGGTGGCCTAATACCTAGTTTTCTCGCATCAGTCATTGATAATTCTACTTGATTATAGCTTCTCAACGGTCCAATTATTCGAACATTTTCAAATACACCTTTTTCAGTTTTAACTGTAACGGTTTCATTCGCCGCAAATTGACCTATTTGGTTAAGGGAATTTCTAACTGTTAAATCATGATCAAATAACTTAGCATGAGCTTCTTTAGTTAAATGAACATGTCTTGCACTAATATTAATACTTACTTCACTTTTCATTTTCTTCACCATTATTAGTATACAACATTTTTAAAAAAATAAAAAGAGTTTTACTTAAACAGCAACTCTTCTTATATGTTCTTTTGGTTGTTCTGATGCGTTAATTTGTTCTAACATTAAAGCATCCGTTTTAATTAATCTTGATACATATTCTTTTTCTGTATCAGAAAAACTTGGATTACTTAAGATTTGATAACGAAAATCTCTGGCATCTTTTATTCTTGGTTCATTAATAATAGTAAAATGTGAATTATTATTTATTGAGTTATATTCATCTTCCCTTAAACTAACACAAAAATCACCATTTTGATAATTAAGTACTACATCACCATTACTAGAAAGAGTATTATAACTAACTAAAGGCATTTGTTCATATAAACCATAATTAGCCTCAATTCTATCATATATTACTCTTTTTCCTTTATCAGTTATAGTAGCATCATTATTTCTAAGTATAAGTGACATATAATCTACAACCTCATTATCTACAGCTATACCAGTTGTTAATCCTGGATTATTAAATATTGTTTTAACTAAAGCATCATAAATGTCTTTTGATACAATACTTGGGTTATTAAGTATTAGAAAAACAATTGTTGGAGCTAAAAATGATGCCCCATTTTCTTTTTCTTCTACTTTAATTGCCATATTTAAAAATACAGTATTATTAACAACTTTTTGCCAAACATTTTTAGATGTTTCCAAATCTTTTTGAACAAATAATAATTGATATAATTCATAATCTAATTTTTGTACTAAAAATTCCATAAAAAAACCCCCTTTTTAAGTACGGAGATTATTTTACTACATTTATTCAATAATGTCAATATCTAAAATTTTGCCATGATCTAATTCCATTTTTACAATATCAATGTCTTTTTCAACATCATCAAGGATTACTTTATCATTATATGTAAGAATTAATCTATCATCTAAATTAAATCCTTTATCTAAATATTTAAGTAAATAGCCCATTATTGCTCTTTTATGTGTAAATATAACTATATTATGATTACCATATTTTTTAAGTATTTTATTTATAGCAATATTCATTCTACTACTAGTTTCATTTAAAGATTCTCCCCCATTGAATTTAAAATCAAAATCTCTCTCTTGCATAAATCTAAGCATCTTGATATTTCTATTTCCAAGCTTACCAATTCTTGAATCATTCAAAAAAGAATTAATATATATTTCCGTATTTTTGTAACTAGCATAGTACTTGGCGGTACTTAAGGCTGATGCATAATTTGATGAATAAATTACATCAGCATCAATCTTTTTAACCAGTTTAACCGCTTCTTTTTCACCTTCAATAGATAAAGGACGATTTATTCTTTTTTCTTCTACTGATTCATCTGTTTCATAAAAAATATTTTCTAAAACCATATTATTACTTACTAAATATAAAGTCATTACTACCATACTCCTTATATCTATTTTAACACAAACAAATATAAATTAGAATAGATTTTTTATTGAACGAATTAAAACAAAAAAAAGATACAGGTCACAAGGTCGTAGATATTTAATCTAAACCTATATAGACACTGTATCTTTTATAATAAGTTGAAATCATGTAGATAACATTAAAAGTCATCTATCAACAATTTCAACTGTTACTAATAATATACTACCATTTTCACATATTGTCAACCACCATGCAATAAATTGCATGGCTTGGTTTAGGTACTGGAAGTACATTTAATGAGTAAACTCATCCCAT
>UREA01000070.1 GCA_900546715.1 uncultured Mycoplasmatota bacterium
ATATAATGGTGGAACAGGAACTGAAAGTGACCCATTTACTTTGGTAGTGTGATAACCTTTAATCCTCCGCCGGCGGCGTGTCCGCCCGGAGGTCGCGAGTTATCAACAAAAATATAAAAATAAGAAAGGATGCTATGAATACATTAAAAGATATATCAGTAAATAATAAAAGTGTAGTTATTAGATGTGATTTTAATGTTCCTATGGAAGGTGCTAAAATTACAGATAATAGTAAGATAGTTAAGAGCTTGGATACTTTAAAGTATTTATTAAATAACAATTGTAAGATTGTTATAATAAGTCATTTTGGAAGAATTAAAAGTGAAGAAGATAAGAATAAATTTACTTTAAAGTATGTGGGAAGGGAACTTGCTAATTTACTTGGTCATGAAGTTAAGTTTGTGAGTAGTTGTTATGGTGAAAAAGTAAAGAAAATAGTTGATAATGCTAAATTAGGTGATGTAATACTTTTAGAAAATACTAGATTTATGGATTATCCAGAAAAACTTGAAAGCTCTAATAATTTGGAACTTGCTAAATTTTGGGCAAGTTTAGGAGAAGTATACATTAATGATGCATTTGGATCAATGCATAGAGCTCATGCATCAACTGCTGGCATTGCAAAATATTTACCTCATGCTATAGGTTTTTTAGTTGAAGAAGAACTTAATAATTTAGAAATTCTAATTAAAGATACTCCAAGACCATTTGTAGTATTTATGGGTGGTGCTAAAGTTGATGATAAATTACCTATTATAAAGTCATTAATTAATAGATGTGATTATTTACTTCTTGGTGGTGGTATTGCTAATTCATTTTTAAAAGCTAAAGGAGCAAATATTGGAGATAGTTTAGCTACTAATGATGATGATATATTAAAAGAAATAAAAGAGTTGCTTAAGAATTATAAAGATAAGATAATATTACCAATAGATTTTACTATTGATAATGGAATTATATATGATATTGGTAATAAAAGTATTGATTTATATAAAAAATATATAGATAGTGCTAGTATAGTGTTTGTTAATGGTACTTGTGGTAAGTTTGAAGATGAAAGATTTACGGAAGGTACTGTTGGTTTATTTGAAGCATTAAAGGAAAGCGGCAAAACCGTAATTATTGGTGGTGGAGATACTGCTAGTGCCGTTAAAAAGTTTGGATTTGATAATGCATTTAGTTTTGTTTCAAGTGGTGGGGGAGCAACACTTGAATATATTGCCGATAAAACTCTAAAAGCTCTAGAATGGATGAAATAATGAAGTATTTAGTTGGAAATTTTAAAAATAAATTAAATAAAAATGATATTGTTAAATATAGTAATAAATTGAATGAATTAAGTTTTAAAAATACAGAAGTTATTATATGTCCATCAAGTATATACTTGAGCTTTTTTAATGGGATTAATTATAAATTAGGAGCACAAGATATTTCTTCATTTATAGATAAAACTATAACTGGAGAAATATCAGGTGAACAACTTAAAAGTATGGGGGTAGAATATGTAATAGTTGGACATAGTGAAAGAAGAATATATAAAAATGAATTAAATATTGATTTTATAAATAAAATCAATAATGCTATAGATAGTGGTATTAAAGTAATATATTGTATTGGGGAGAGTCTAAGTGATAAAGAAAATGGTAATACATATATGATACTTGAAAAACAAATTAGTGAAGTACTTAATAATGTTGAATTAAAGGGGATAATGATTGCCTATGAGCCTGTTTGGGCTATAGGTAGTGGTATTATACCTACCACTAAAGAAATTAAAGAAAATATAGGTTTTATAAAGGATATAATAGAAGAGAAATATGATATAAAATTAAAAGTATTATATGGTGGTAGTGTTAATAGTGATAATATAGGTGAATTAAACACTATAAAGAATGTTGATGGCTTTTTAGTAGGAGGAGCATCAACTAATATAGATAGCCTAGAGAGTATTTTGATTGAACTTGAAAAATAGAATGAGAAGTTTAACTTCACATTCTATTTTATAGTACATAATATTCTCTAGCAAGTATCCTAGAATCACTACAATACTCCATTATAAACTTATTATCTTTCTTACATATAATAATGCCTATAGTTTTATCTTGAGTAGGTTTTCTTAAATGTTTATCTATATAGTTCATATATACTTCAATTTGCCCAATATATTCTTTTTTAAGTTCAGTTACTTTTAATTCTACTA
>UREA01000071.1 GCA_900546715.1 uncultured Mycoplasmatota bacterium
GAGTTCTGCGACATTGCTGCTTTTGATTTCCCTCAGGTGGACGGGCTGTACGAGGCTGCCCGTGGAAGCCGCCTGTCCATAGGGGGAGTAATCGTAAGCTGCCGCGATCGTTCCCTGTGCGTCGAAGACCTCCGACACATTCTTGTTGAAGTCCACGCCGTAGCAGTACAGGGAAGCGCCCTGCACGAGGGCCAGGGGGCGGGTGGCCACCGGTTCCAGAGGATCCCACAACAGTATCTTTTATTTATTTAAAATGGGTAGATTAATGAATAAAGGAATATGGAGGCATTTTATTTCAATCCATTTATAAGGCGTAATAATTAATTCTAATTGTTTGCTTTCTTTTGTAGTAAATACATAATATGAAGATACTTGTGTTCCATCTAACCCAAAACTTATCAAACGTTCTTGTTCTGATTTGAGTTGCACGCCATCTAGTGATTTAAATTCAAATTTAGCAATTCCAATTGAATCTTTAAAAGAAAAAGAAATGTTGTAGCCATCTTTTGATTTTTTTACTGATGTTATTTTTACTAAAGTTCCATCTAAATTAAATTCTTCATCTTTTTTAATTTTTATTATTTTTTCTTTTAATGGAACTGTTTTTTGTGATGTTAATACAGTTAAAGTTCCATTTAATGCTTTTTCCAATTCTGTTTTAAAAAATAACTTCACTCGACCTATACTGCCATCTTCAGAAAATAGAAAAGAAAATGAACCAATAGCATTACATGGAACTTGCTCTTGGTGGTTGAAAAGTATGATTTCTTTTCCAAGACTAAACATTTTTCGACTCTTTTCTGAATCTGTAATATCTATTGTAATTTCTGATGTATTTTGATAAAATTTTAGATCGCTATATTTTACTTGGACTTCAGGAATATTTTTTATTTCTTGAATATTTCCTAAAGAATAATTTATACATATAATACTAATTAAGAAATATAGCATATAATTCATGATGTCATTTGTTTAATGTTAATTATTTTCGGAATTATGTAGAATAGTCTTGGCGCAAGATTTTCAGAATATCTTAGATATTGATATTTAGCAAATTTCTCCGATAAAAAATCGGAAAGATCAACGAAACAAGACTAAAGTAAATAATGCCGATTTGTTTTCGTATTTTACATCATGATTATTATGGAAACATCATGCTTGTGGCCAAATTGTGGATGGATTTTTGATAAATATACCAATATATAAAAAATATCACATATGTCGGTATAAAATAGATTATGATGAATAATGATATTGATTTTTTGATGCAGTAAAACCAATTGAAAAACGATGTAATATATGAAATATAAATTAGTAGTATAAATAATATTGTCTTTGGATTTGATAATAAATTTGTATTTATAACTAATCTTTCTGGAAAAATGGATATATAAGATCCCACACTCAGGAATATAAAAACAATATAACTGAATATCGATTTGCTTTTTTTGAATTCTTTTTCTTGAAAAAATATATCAAATTTTATTATTTTTTCAAAAATTTCTAACATTTTTCTCATTTGTAAATTAATGTACTGTTTTATCTCTTCCATACCAAATAGCTCTATAAGACCAATCTGCACAATTGTTTTTTAATATATTATATGGAGGCGGTGATTTTATATCTTGTTGAATTCCTCTAAGCATATTTATATCTTCAATAGGGGAAGAGGGTATGGTTTCTGGATTAGTTAAATTGAGGCCATCTGAAGATTCTATATAACCTCTACCAAGAATAATTGTTCCACGTATTGTATTGACTATATATAATCCAACTAATAAAAGAAGAATTAGTTCATTTCCTGTTTTTGACCACTCCACGGCTAATTTCGCTGTTTCCCTGTCTGCTGGATTCAAACCATAATCAAACGTCTCAACTCCTACTTTACACCATTTCCCGTCTTTGTTCTTCTCCCAAAGATCAACAGCTACACCTATATGCAAGGTAAATGTCATGTCAGATAATTGGTCAGGTAAAATCTGCGAAATGTATCTGTCATTTCCATTTAAGTCATTAAAAATATATGGAGAATTTCTAACAAACCCGTACAAATTCCATCCTCCCTGTTCAGCAATGGGATCGCGATTGATCCACCTGCCGTCTTTGGGGTTGTAATA
>UREA01000072.1 GCA_900546715.1 uncultured Mycoplasmatota bacterium
AAAAGCAATTCCAATAATTATAGCAAGTATTGCTATTACTCCTAAAAGTTCTACTAAAGTAAATCCTTTTTTATTCATAACACACCTCCATATTTTAAGATGATTGTATCTAAATTTTAAACGCTTTGCAACCCAAAATAACTTCACACTTTTATGTGAAATTATTTTTATTGTACACAATAATACATATCCATTCTTAGTTTCCAAGAATCATTTTCATAATTGATTGTTGCTGAAGTGTTATCAAAAGTAACTTGTTTTTGTTCTTCATCACCAGTAAAAATCAAATTATCAAATGAATATTCTTTAATGTTACTACAAGAATTATCCATTTTTTTTACATATGTAATATCATTAATTTCTATGTATTCATTTTTTTCATCAACATCTAATAAAATCGCTTGAATATTTTCTGTAAAAGTATTACTTATTAATTCATCAAATTCATCAATATTAACTACATTTTTATCATCTACCATATAGTAAGTAACATTGTCAATTACTATATTGCCATCCGTAGTGTTTACATCTCCATATAAATAATAATAGTATTTGTAATTATTATTCATAAGTTCAATAAATATATCTTCTAATGGATTTTTGGCAACTTCAGAATCATCTTTTTTTAATAAAATAATAGTTACTAATATTGCTACTATAATTAATACTATAATTATTCCACCAATTATAATTATTTTTTTCTTCTTCATGATTTCTCCTAAATAATTCTCTATTTTATTTTATAATAATATATTGTTACATTATATTCCCAGTAGGTATGAGTTACATAATCTTGATATTGACATTTTTCATTATAATTTAAACTTCCTCTATTACATGTTTTACATGTATATCTTCCGCTTTGAATGTCTCCTCTATCGCAATAATATACTTCATAGTCTTCACATGTAGGACTATATTTTTGCCAAACACATGTTGCTTCACAGTGAACATATTTAGTTTCATTTACAGTACAAGGATCAGTAGGATATTCATCACATTCACTTTCTTTTACATATCCTCTATCACATGCTCTGTCTGTATTATCGTAAGTAAGTCCCCACATACCACTAGGATCTCGGCAGATAACTCCATATTGACCAGAAAAGCTGTAATTAGAATCTACACAATAACCACCAGATAATCTCCCACCTGAATCACAATAGCATTCTTCGTCAGTATATGAATGAGCTGGATATGTGTCAGGATTTTCGATAAATGTTTCTAGTTGAGTATATGTATCTGAACGTCCTCCGCTAGCATTTAATCTAACACTATTACCTGATTTTGATCCGGTTACTGTACCATTATCACTAACTACTCGATCATATAATACTAGATTACTTATTGATACAGTTTTTGAAATATTACTACTTGTTTCACTATATAAATTAGTTCTAGTACTTGTTAATACAACTATATTTCCGATTGTCTTAGATATTTGCGTTTCATTACCAGCTTTATCTCTAACATAGAAATAATATGTACCGTTATTTGTAGCAGAAATTGTTGTTGAAAGGGTTGTTGAATCTTCTATATCAACATTAGTCCAATTATATGAGACAGTTGGAGTAACAATTCTATATGCAGCTATTCCAGATGCAACATTGGAAGAATCTGCATTATCTGTGGCAGTAGCTGTAAATGTTAAGTCTGTTACATATGAAGTGGTACTTGGTTCTAAGGTTAAGTCTGGTACCTTTCTATCAATATTATCAACCGTGTACTCGGCACAGTCATTATTATCCAGTGCATCTTTTGCACAGAAATAATATGTACCATTTTTAGTAACTTCTCTTTCTTCGGTGATTAATTCATCTGTTGCAGGTTTATCTGGTTGCCAACCTGTTGTTGGATTATTAACATCAAAATGACCATAATTTATTATTCCCGATCCTTTGTCTTGAACTTCACCATATAATGTTACTGTTCGAACTATTTGATCTTCTGGATCTCCTGTTAATGAAATATAATCAATCTCACCATCAACATTGGTTATTTCAAATGCATCACTAATATTTGATACATTCCCAACATTATCCATGACACATGCCCGATATGATCCAATTACCACAATATCTTCAGTAAATGTTTCTCCAGTTACAGAATTCTAATCT
>UREA01000073.1 GCA_900546715.1 uncultured Mycoplasmatota bacterium
TATTATTAGATCCAGTATCAGGATTAGTATTAGTTCCATTAGTATTTGGTTTAAAGTCAGTATTGGGTTTAGAGCTACTATTAGATATAGAATCATTATTAGAATTAGATTCGTTTTTGGAACTTGAACTATTATTAGAATTAGATTCAATAGTATTATCAGATTTTGATTGTGTTATATTTTCGGAAGTATTATTTTTATTATAATCATTATAGTCATAATTATTATCAGCTTTATTATCATAATTATAATCATATAAATTATCTTTTGATGTTTCATCTATTATATTTTTTTCATTAGGAATATTTGCTTCTATTTCTTGAGCTAATATACTACCTTTTTCTTTTAAAGAGACTGGATTATTTTCAAATGCTTTTGTTTGACCAAAAACAATTGTAAATTTAAAGGTTGTAACAACAAGTAAAATAATATTAATTTTATTTTTAAAATTTTCAAATATGAAATTCATAAAGTTAATTCTCCTTACATAAAGATATTAGTTTTATATATTTAAATATTCTACAAAATAAATAAAAAACCTTTAAAAAAGTCAAAAAATGTTGATTAAAATTAGTTAATTATTTAACCTTAATGTGCGAAATTCTCCCGTCTTCTATAAATGGGAGATGGATAGCACTTGACGATAGTTAACAAGAGTAGTATGTTGTAATCAATAGTAATTAACTACTGGTGGAGCACCTATTGAAGTGGTGAGAAAATACATTGAGAATCAAGGGGTAAAATAATGCTTAAAGCTTATAAATATAGATTATATCCTAATTTAGAACAAAGAGAATATTTAGTTAAAACATTTGGGTGTACTAGATTTATATATAATAAAATGTTAGCTGATAAAATTGAGTATTATAAAGAAACTGGCGAAATGTTAAAAAATACACCTGCACAATATAAAAAAGAATTTGAATGGCTAAAAGAAGTTGACTCGTTAGCGTTAGCTAATGCTCAACAAAACTTAGAAAAAGCTTATAAAAACTTTTTCAGAGATAAATCTATAGGATTTCCTAAATTCAAATCCAAGAAAACTAATTACTATAGTTATACTACTAATAATCAAAAAGGAACTGTATATATTGAAAATAATCATGTAAAAATACCAAAACTAAAAACTATGATAAAAATAAAATATCATAGAGAATTTACTGGTGTTATTAAAAGTTGTACTATATCAAAAACTCCAAGTAATAAATATTTTATATCTATATTAGTAGATACTGAAAATAGAGCATTACCTAAAGTTGATAAGAAAATAGGTGTAGATGTTGGACTTAAAGAGTTTGCAATATGTAGTGATGGGTACAGGGTAGCAAATCCAAAATATCTAAGAAAGTCAGAAAAGAGATTAATTAAACTACAAAAGGATTTGTCAAGAAAACAAAAGGGAAGTAACAATAGATACAAAGCAAGATTGAAGGTTGCTAAATTACATGAGAAGATAACTAATCAACGTAAAGATTTTTTACACAAATTATCTACTAAGCTAATAAGAGAAAACCAATCTATAGCTATAGAAGATTTGAAAGTAAAAAATATGCTTAAAAATAATAAATTATCAAAAGTGATTAGCGAAGTAGCATGGAGTGAATTTAGAACAATGTTAGAATACAAGGCTGATTGGTATGGAAGAAATATTGTAGTTGCTCCAACTAATTATGCAAGTAGTCAATTATGTTCAGAATGTGGATATAAGAATATTGATGTAAAAAACTTAGCATTGAGAGAGTGGACTTGTCCAGAATGTGGTACAAAACACGATAGAGATATAAATGCAAGTAAAAACTTACTAAAATTAGTAATATAATTTTGGTATTATCTTGAGGTAGGAACTACCTTGTAAGCTTGGGTAAACTTGTACCGTTAGGTATATTGACCAAGAAGCTCCCACTTCTATAAGTGGAGAGTAGTTCACGTTTTTATAGTAATAAAAATCTAAAGTTTTTAAAATTAAATCATCTTTAAATAAAATAGTATTATCAGTCATAATAACACCTAAAAAAAATAAAAAAAGTCAATTAAAATAACTATTCTAAATTTTTA
>UREA01000074.1 GCA_900546715.1 uncultured Mycoplasmatota bacterium
CTAATTGTTTTTTACTAATACTTGGTTTGAATTTAAAACTTAACTTCATTTTTCCACCTCCTTACATATTTATCTATAGGGTTAATCATATTTCTTAACCCTTATATATCAAGGCCTTTATGGCCAAGATTTTTTATATCACTCAAATTTTTCAGTATCATTTTTGCTCCTTTGGATAAAACTAATAGCATATACATAAAATAATTAGTTGCACTAACGGAGGGTTAAAAAATGATAACAGGACAAGAGATATTTAACATAGTTGATCTATTTACTTCACAATCAACAATTAATTTTTACGAAAACATATTTGATAATTTAGATTTATCATTTATACCTGAATTTATTGAATCAAAACGTGGACCAAAAGGCTATTCACGTCACGCTCTTACTAGAGCGTTTGTTGTTATGAACTGTGAACATTTTAGAGAAATAACTCTACTTTGTGATTTTTTAAATACTAATTTAAAAATTGCTCAATTATGCGGATTTGACATTACTAAACCATTACCTTCTTATAGCGTTTACCAACGTTTTATTCATGATATTGATAATAATTTACTAAAGGAAATAATGAAATCACAAGTAAATGAACTTATAAAATTAGATGCCATAGATAACTCAATAGTATCTGTAGATTCAACCCCTATAAAAGCAAATACAAAGTATAATAATCCAAAATGTTTTTCTAAAAATAAATTTTCTAATGAAAAACATCCTAAATCAGATAAGGACTGTAAATTAGGAGTCCACACTGCAAATAATGAAGATTCAAAAAAGAATTATACTTTTTATTGGGGTTATAAAAATTTAATAATGTGTGATGCAAAATCAGGATTGCCAATTTATGAAGTAACTCTTACAGGCGAAAAAGCTGATGTTTCAAGTCTAATTAATTTTTTAGATAAAATAAATTCTTGGTTTAGCTTAAAAAATTCCAAAATTCTCGCTGATAAAGGTTTTGATTCTAAAGCAAACTATAATTACATAAAAGATGTTTTACATTCTGAAGCTTTTATTGCTAAAAATAAACGTAACAGCAAAACTGTTGAAACTATTTCTTGCGGTAACCCGCTATGCGAAGCAGGTTTAGCAATGCATAAAGACGGTAAGCAATATCTAAAAGGTTCAATAAAACAAAAATTTTGTTGTCCATTTAGAACATCAAAAGATGATTCTAAATGCCCTTGTAATCACCCTAAATATAATAATGGTCATAAAAATAGAGGATGTATAAAATATAAATCTATCAGTACAGACTATAGATCAACCGTCGATGATACATCAGATTATTTTAAACTATACTATTCAAAGAGAACTGAATCAGAACGCTACAATTCACGATTTAAGAATCTTAATCTTGAAAATGCCTCTGTTAGAAATATTTCTTCCATATCTAACCTAAATACCTTAGGTCACATATGCCTTTTAACAGTTGCTATTGCTGCAATTGTTAATAAAAAGGAAGATAAGATTTGTTCTCTAAGCAAGCTTAAACGAGCTAGTTAGCTCTTTAACAACCTAATATTTTACATTTTATTATCCTCATAGGGATAGTCTGCCCTTTTTTAGGTCACTTTATTACTAATAATCCTAATTTTCCTATTTTTTCATCTCTAATTAATATTCACTTTTTAAAAGATCAATTATGCTCATCTCTATAATAATCACTCTTAGTATTTTACTATATTTTTTATATTTTATCCATAGTTACCATATTTATTCCCATTTTAATAATTTTTTAATTCAAATAGTTATGTAAAATAGAAGTTTATACAAAGAAAATTTCCATATGTATTAAATTAATAAATTTATTTGTTAAATATAAACCAAAGTAATATGTTTTGATAAACAATTAAATTATTGTGAATAATTTAATGTCAACAATTTGTCGAACTCTAATTTTTGATTTTAAATGTTAATTTAGACACTAAAATTCTTGTGATAATATGTAATAACTAGCTGGCCACTCTAGTCAAGACCGGCGCGCAATTATTTTTAATCAACGCAAGT
>UREA01000075.1 GCA_900546715.1 uncultured Mycoplasmatota bacterium
ATTCGCTTCCTTTCCTGGCAGCTTCAGTAGTTATTATTTATGATGCGGATTTTGTTAATGGGGAAATTGATAGTTACGATGATTTATTAAACCCTAAATATAAAAATAATATTGTACTTTTAGATGATCAAAGAATAATTATAGGTATGGCATTACTAGCTTTAGGCTATGATATGAATGATACAAATGATGAACATTTAGAAGAAGCAAAAGAGTGGTTGCTTACATTAAAACCAAATATTAAAGCTTTTGATAGTGATTCACCAAAAACTTTTATGATTACTAAAGAAACTAAAATTGGCGTTATTTGGAATGCTGAAGCGGGACTTGCTATGAATGAAGTTGATGGTTTAAAAGTAGTATATCCCGAAGAAGGATTTAATATAAGTGTAGATAATTTTACAATTCCTGTAAATGCTAAAAATTTAGATAATGCTTATAAATTTATTGATTATATTTTAAGAGCAGATGTTATGCAAAAAATTATTGAAGATTATCCTTATAAAAATATGAATTTAAAAACTCAAGAATTATTAAGTGATACATATTTAAATAATATTGCTACTAATATTCCTGATGATTATTTTAAAGATGGAATATTTGTTAAAAATATAGATGATGCAATAGTTAAATATGATAAAGTATGGGCATCAATTAAGTAAATTGATGCTTTTATATTGACACAAAATTTTAAAAAATGCTATAATCAAATTAGGATAGGAGGTAAAAATGGTAAGAGTAAAAGATTTTGTTGATACTCAAGAGTTCACAAAAGAAGAAATCTTAGATATTCTTAACCTAGGGTTATTGATTAAGAAAAACATTAAAGCCGGATACCCTTTAAATGTTTTATATCATAAGACTTTAGGGATGATTTTTGAACAACCATCAACAAGAACTCGTGTTTCATTTGAAACGGCAATGACTCAGTTAGGTGGCCATGCTCAATATTTGGCACCAGGTCAAATCCAACTTGGAGCTCATGAAAATTTGAAAGACACTGCTCATGTTTTAGCGCGCCTTACAGATATTTTAATGGCTCGAGTTATTAAACATGAAAGCATTACGGATTTGGCAAAGTATGCATCTGTTCCTGTCATTAATGGGATGAGTGATTACAATCACCCAACTCAAGAAATGGGGGATATTACGACCATTTTTGAACATATGCCTGAAGGAAAACAATTTAGTGATTTAAAAATTGTTTTTGTTGGCGATGCTACCCAAGTTTGTGCATCTTTAATGATGATTACAACTAAACTTGGTGGTCATTTTGTGCAATATGGACCAAAAGATTTTCAATTAAAAGAAAATTTTAGAGCAATTGGCGAAGAAAATTGTAAAACATCTGGTGGCAGTATAACATTTACTGAAGATGCGGATGTTGCTCTTAAAGACGCTGATTTTATTTATACTGATGTTTGGTACGGTTTATATGAAGCCGAACTTTCTGAAGAAGAAAGAATGAGCATCTTTTATCCAAAATACCAAGTAGACATGGATATGATCAAACAAGCTTCTCCTCATGTCAAGTTTATGCATTGCTTGCCAGCAAAAAGAGGTGAAGAAGTAACAGATGAAGTAATCGATTCTGATTATTCAATTGTAATTGATCAAGCCGAAAATAGACTTACGGCTATGCGTGCGCTACTTGTTTATTTTATGGACAAAAAAGATGAAACAATTGCAATTTGCAAAAAAAATTTAGGTATCTAGTTTAGTTAGGAGTTGTGTATGGAAAAGAAAAAGAAAAAATTTAAATTATTTGATGCGATTCTAGCAACTGTATGTATTACTTTAGTTGCTGAATCTGTTACTCCAACAGCTGCTATAGGTAATTCCCAATATTTCTGGTGGATTTTCTTAATTATAGCATTCTGTATACCTTATGGTATGATATCTGCTGAACTTGGAACAACTTATCCAAGTGAAGGTGGTATGTACGATTGGGTAAAAAGAGCTTTTGGAGCTAAAATGGCATCTCGTGTTGCTTGGAATTATTGGATTA